>JAQBXG010000016.1 GCA_027625125.1 Pseudomonadota bacterium | reverse complement strand
GCCCGGCGAATTCGTCGATGCGGTGGGCCGGCACACCGGTGCCGGGCCGCTTCGCCGTCAGGTCGGCGGCGACCAGCCGGTGGCCCTTCGGCCGCGCCGCCCGCAGCACGACCGATTTCGTCGCCCACGCCGCCGCCGCCGCCTCCGACGGCGCGGCCTCCTTGCGGCCGTGGCCCAGCATCGCCTCGACGCGGCGGATCTCGCGCACCAGGGCCGGAAAGTCCTCGGGCCCGGCCGACACCTTCCAGTCCTGGGCGTTCGGCACGTCGCGCAGGATCGTGATGTGCTTTTCGATGATCGCCGCCCCGCGCGCCACCGCCGCCAGCACCGCCAGATGGTCGGGCGTATGATCGGAGTATCCGACCGGTCCGGCGAACATCTGCCGCAGGCGCGCCATCGCCCGCAGGTTCACGTAGGCGTCCGGCGTCGGATAGCTGGTGACACAATGCAGCAGCGCCGCCTCGCGTCCGCCGGCGGCGGTGATCGCGTCCAGCGCCTCGGCCACGTCGGCCTCGTTGGCCATGCCAGTGGACACGATCATCGGCCGCCCCAGTTCGGCCAGCCTGCGCACGAACGCCGGGTTGTTGCGTTCGCCGGACCCGATCTTCACCGCCGCCACGTCCAGCCGCGCCAGCCAGTCGATGCGGCTTTCGTCGTGGGCGGTGGCCAGAAACACCAGCCCGGCGTCGTCACAGCGCGCCTTCAACTCCGCCGCCTCGGCAAAGGTCAGATTGCGCGGCCGCAACCGCTCGCGCCATTCGGCCTCGCCGGCGGCGATCAGTTCCTCGACATCGAACAACTGCGTCTTGAAGGCGTCGGCGCCGCCGCGTGCGGCCAGATCGACCAGCTGCCGCGCCAGCTCCATATCGCCGAAATGCGCGACCCCGGCTTCGGCGATGACGAACACCGGCGCGCCGCCGCCGACCGCGCGGCCGCCGACGTCGAATTGCTCGGTGAACTCATGCAAAGCGTTGGCGGGCATGGTGGGAATCCGTTGGCCGCGCGCCCGGCATTCCTTACGCGAAGCCACCGGCGTACTCAAGCGGCGGCGGGGCGGCCGACATGACCGCCGCCCCCGCGACAATGCCCGACGCCCGTCCCGACGCGCACGGCGAACGCCCTGTCATCGGCATCGTCCTCGGTCTGCTGCGGCAGTTCCGCGGCCGCGCCGTCGCCGTGCTGGCGTTGATCTTCGCCACCGCGCTGCTCGAAGGCGTCACGGTCGGCATGTTCCTGCCGCTGGTCGCCAGCATCACCGGCGACCTCGCCGCCGACGGCGGCGGCGCGGTGGCGTTGTTCGCCGCGTTGGTGGCAAAGGTCCCCGAGGACGCGCGCCTCGCGGTGTTCGGCCTGATCTTCATCGCGATCCTGCTCCTCAAGGGCGCGGCGATGGTCGCCCAGGCCAACGCCTCCTACCGCTTCATCTATGCCATTCGCGCCCATTGGGTGGACCGCATCCTGCGCACCTATCTGGCCGGTTCGCTGCTGTTCATGCGCACCCGGTCCCAGGGCGAACTGGTCAACGATCTGGTCCAGGAAACCTTCCGTTCGGTCCGCGCGATCCACGATGCGCTGAACCTCGCCAGTCGCGCGCTGACCATCGTTCTGGTGGTGCTGGTGATGCTGCTGGTCGACTGGCGGATCACGCTGCTCGCGGCGGCGGTCGGCACGGTCGGTTACCTCTCGGTCGGCGGCATCATCCGCCGTGGCTCCGAACGCCTGGGGCGGCGCATGTTGCACTACAACCGCCGCATCAGCGGCGATGCGATGCAGGCGTTGTCGGGCCTGCGCGAGATCAAGCTCTACGGCGTGCAGGACCGCACAATGGCCCGCTTCAATGCCCATGTGCGCGAAAGCCACCAGGTCCAGACGCTGGTCCACACCCTGACCCAGGTGCCGTCGGCGGTCGCCGAGGTCCTGCTCGGCGTCATCCTCATCGCGGTGCTGGCGTTTGTCACCATCGGCCTCGGTGTGCGCCCGGTCGACTACCTGCCACAGATCGGCGTGTTTGCGCTGGCCGGTATCCGCGTCGCGTCCAACCTGTCGTTCCTGGTGCAAAAGCGCCTGCACTTCGGCACCTTTGTCGCGTCGATCCGCGCCATCCACGGCATGATCGACAGCGCCACGGTACCGGCCGAATCCGGCTTCGGCAGCGCCCGGCCCGGCGGCATCGGCAGCGGCATCCGCTTCCGCAACGTCGCGTTTTCGTATTCCCCCGAGCGCCGCATCCTCGACGGCCTCGATCTCGACATCGCCGCGGGCCAGGTCACCGCGCTGGTCGGCCCGTCCGGTTCCGGCAAAAGCACCATCGTCGATCTGCTCGCCGGGTTCTACGTGCCCGAGGCGGGCAGCATCGAAGTCGATGGCCGCCCGCTCGCCGACCTCGATCTCCAGCATTGGCGTCACGCCATCGGCTATATCTCCCAGGAGCCGTTCCTGTTCGCCACGACAATCCGTGACAACATCGTTTTGGGCGCGCCAGGCATCGACGACGCGGCCCTGGCCGCCGCCGCCGCCGCCGCCCATGCTGACGGATTCATCGCCGGGCTTGCCGATGGTTTCGACACCGAATTGGGCGAGGGCGGCTTCGGCCTGTCGGTCGGCCAGCGCCAGCGCATCGCCGTCGCCCGCGCCATCGTGCGGCGACCGGCGCTCTATATCTTCGACGAATCCACCAGCGGCCTCGACCCCGAGGCGGCGGCCGCGATCGAACAAACGATGCGGGCGCTGGCGCGGGAGGCGACGGTGATCCTGATCACCCACCGCGAAAGCACCGCCGCCATCGCCGACCGCGTCTACCACATCCGCGACGGCAGGGCGGCATGATCGCGTTTTTTGTGCGCGGCTACAACGATACCGACCATATCGCGCCGGTGGTCTGGCGCATGCACCGCGACGGCCACACCGTCGCGGTATTCTGCCTCGAACCGGATTTCGACCTGTTCGGCGACTACCGCATCCGCTTTCTGCAAGCCGAAGGCGTGCCGGTCGCCCACGCCTGGGACGACGCCGATCTGCTGCTAGGCCTCCCGTCCCGCGCGCTCTGGCGCATCGTCAACGCGTCCTTCACCCTGGCACGCCGCTTCAGCGCGCAAGGCAACGCCATCCTGACGCGGCTGGCTCGTGCCATCGGCTATCGCGGGTTTCGCCGCTTGCGGGCGTCGGTGGCGACCGCCGACATCGACCGTTTCCTCCGCGTTCGCGGCATCTCGCTGTTGTGCTTCGACTGGGTGTCGCCATCGCGGTCGATCGTCGGCCCGCTGCTCGCCGGCGCGGCGCGAGCGGGGTTGAAGTCGGTGGCGTTGCCCCACGGCGCGTTCCTCTGCACCAACGACGACATCGCCCACGCCGCCGATCCGGCCCGCACTATCGGCTGGCGCAACGCCATCGCCGACCCGTTCGACCACGTCGTCGTGCAGATGCGGGGCTTCACGCGCTTTCTGCGCGACGGCGACGCCAACGCGGCAAAGGTGCTGGTGCTCGGCAGCGCCCGGTTCTGTTCCGAATGGGCAGCGCGAAACATCGCCATCGCGCCGCGCGTGCTGCCCGCGTCCGCGTATGACGACCCGCGGCTCAAATGCGCGTTCATCGTCACCCGGCTCCACTACAACGTCGATGACGAAGCCCAGCGCGCGGCGTTCACGCGCATGGCGGCGATCCCGGAAGCCCGGGTGGTCATCAAACCCCACACCCGTTCCAGCCTCGAAGCGCAACAATACGCGGGTCTCGCCCTCGAAGACGCCTCCGATGTGTCTTCGGTGGAGCTGTGCCAATGGGCCGATGTCGTGCTGGTCATCGCCTCCAGCGTCGTCATCGAGGCGTTGCAGCAACACAAGGTCGTCCTCTACCTCAAATACCTGCACACCAATCAAACCCTGCACGAGGAATACGGCGACTGCTGGGTGATCGAAAGCGAGGACGAACTCGCCGACGCCCTCCAGCGTCTCGCGCGCGACCGCACCGACGTGCCCTACGCCCGCGCCGACGCCGAACGCTTCCTGGTCGATGTCGTCGAGGGCGGCGTGCCCGGTCGCGATGTCCTCGGCGACCACTCCCGCGCGCTGGCCGGGCTGGCGGTGCGATGAAGGCGCTCGTCCGCCGCGCCCTCGGCCCCGACCGCACTGCGGCGGCGGCCACCGTCGCGTCGTCGGCCCTCGCCCAATTTCGGCGCTGGCGTCGCCACCGCCCGCGCGTCAGCTTCGATTCACCGCTGCGTCTCCACAAGTTTTCGGCCGGGCCGGGGCATACGTTCTTCGGCTACCACGACGTGACGCCGTTCTCCGGCGATGACACGCGCCTGCTGGCGATCCACACCACCAACCGCGCGACCGACCCGGCCCGGGTCGGCTGGTTCGCCGCCGCCGACCCTGACGCCGGGTTCCACGCCGCCGCCGAAACCGCCACCTGGTGCTGGCAACAGGGCTGCCGCCTGCAATGGCATCCGGCCCGGCCCGGCGCACTGTTTGTCTTCAACGGCCTGTTCGACGGCGCGTTCGGCAGCGAGGTGCACGACCTCAACGGCGCCGCCGTCCGCCGCTACGGCCGTCCGGTCTATGCGATCTCGCCCGACGGCGCGTCGGCCCTGTCGCTGAATTTCGCGCGGCTGCACCGGCTTCGTCCCGGCTACGGCTACGCCAACCTCGCCGACGACACCGAACCCGACCCCGCCCCCGCCAACGACGGCCTGTGGCAAATCGATCTCGGCGACGGCAAATCGGACCTGCTCCATTCGCTGGCCGACCTCGCGCGCCTCGCGCCCGCGCCGTCGATGCGGGGCGCGGTCCACTATCTGAACCACCTTTCTTACAGTCCGGGCGGCAAGCGGTTGCTGTTCTTTCATCTGTGGCGCGGCGCGGGCGCGCGCTACAGCCGCATCTGCACCGCCGACGCCGGCGGCGCCAATCTCGCCGTGCTGTCGCCGCACCGCGCCTCGCATTTCTGCTGGCTCGACGACGACGAAGTGCTGGCCTTCACGATCGACGAACACGGCCACGGCGGCTACCGCCGCTTCCGGCCGGGCCAGACCGGTTCCGCCCGGGTCGGCGGCGACGACCTCGCCGTCGACGGCCACCCGATGCTGTCGCCGCGTGGCGGCCCGGTGGTCATCGA
This sequence comes from Pseudomonadota bacterium, assembly GCA_027625125.1. Classification (GTDB taxonomy): domain Bacteria; phylum Pseudomonadota; class Alphaproteobacteria; order UBA2966; family CAIVPW01; genus JAQBXG01. The sequence continues at coordinate 10,335 of JAQBXG010000016.1, read as the reverse complement.
CACCTACCCCGACGCCGTGTCCGAACGCCGCCTGTCGCTGCTCGATCTCGCCACCGGCGCGCGGATGCCGCTGGCGTCGTTTTACAGCCCGCCGTGGATCACCGGCGCGCGCCGCTGCGATCTGCATCCGCGCTGGAATCGCGGCGGCGACCGCATCGCCGTCGATTCGGCCCACGGCGGTCGCCGCGCCCTCTGTGTCGTGGACCTGCAGCGATGACCGCGCCGCTTCATGTCGCGGTGCTGGGCGCGGGGTCGGCGGGCCGCCGCCATATCGGCAATCTTCTCGCACTCGGCGCGCGGGTGTCGGCGTGGCGCGCCCGCGCCGCCCTCGCGGCCGATCTGGCGGCGGAGTTCGGCATCGAAGCGTTCGACTCGCCCGAATCGGCCATCGCCGCCGCCGACGCGGTCGTCGTCGCCACCGCCAGCGACCTGCACCTCGCCCCGGCGCTCGCGGCGTTGCGGGCCGGCAAGCCGCTCTATCTCGAAAAGCCGGTGACCCATACCGCCGACGGCCTCGAAGACCTGGCGACGGCGGCGGCGGCGGGGCAGGGGATCGTCGAGGTCGGCTGCCAGCTCCGCGCCCACCCGGCGCTCGGCGAATTGCACGCGCGGCTGGCCTCCGGCGACGACGGGCCGGTGCATACCTTCCGCGCCGCGGTCGGCCAGCACATCGCCGCCTGGCGGCCGGGGACCGACTGGCGCGCGGGCTATACCGCCGACGGCGCCCGGGGCGGCGGCGCGCTGTTCGAGCTGATCCACGAAATCGACGTCGCGCCGGCGCGGTCGGTCGTCGCCGAACTGACGCCGTTCCCCGCCACCGTCGCCGCCGACGCCGAAGCTCCGGCCGACGCGGTCGCCAACCTGGTCCTGACCGATGCGAACGGCGTCTCGGGCCAGGTGCAGATGGACATGCTGACTCCGGGCTTCCGCCGCGAGTTCGAAATCGTCGCGGCGAACGCGGTCTACCGCTGCGACCTCGCGTCCGGCACGCTCGATCGGTCCGACGCCACCGGCGCCGGGATCGTTTTCCGGGTGCCGGACGGCTTCGCCCGCAACGACCTGTTCATCGCCCACATGCGGCATTTCCTCCGCCGCGCTTCCGGCGAAGACTTGCGCCCCGCCTGTCCGCTCGCCGACGGCATCCACGCGGTCCGCACCGCGGTCGCCGCCCGTGCGGCGGCGGCGTCCGGCCGCCGCGTCACCATCGGCGAACCGTCGTGACCGTCCTCTGCGTCATCGGCGCGCGGGGCGGCAGCCAGGGCCTGCCCGGCAAGAACATCCGCCCGCTGCTCGGCAAGCCGCTGATCGCCTGGTCGATCGAGCAGGCGCTGGCGACGCCGGAAATCGACCGCGTCGTCGTCTCCACCGATTCCGAATCCATCGCCGAGGTCGCCCGCGCCGCCGGGGCCGACGTGCCGTTCCTGCGCCCCGCCGATCTCGCCGGACCGGCGGTCGGCAAGTTCCAGGTCTGGCAACATGCGATCAAGGCCTGCGCCGCCCACTTCGGCGAAGACTACGAATGCATGGTCGATCTCGACTGCACCAGCCCGCTCCGCGATGTCGCCGACATCTCCGCCGCCGTCGCACTTTACCGCGAACAACGTCCGTCCGGGGTCGATGCGGTATTCTCGATCTGCCCGGCGCGCAAGAATCCGTACTTCAATCTGGTCGAGCCGGACGAAACCGGCGCGCTGCGGATGTCCAAGTCCCTCGGCGATACGATCCTGCGGCGTCAGGACGCGCCGCCGGTGTTCGAGCACGTCGCCAGCATCTACGTCCTCGCGCCCGAATACCTGCGCACCGCGAATCATCTGCTCGACGGCCATGCGGTCGGCATTGACATCGGCGCGGCGAAGTCGTTCGACATCGATTCCGAATTCGATTTCCAATTGGTCGAGTTCCTGCTGCGGCAGAAAACGGAGGGCCACCGCCCGTGACTTCCACGTTCGAACTTTCCGGCAAGCGCATCCTGCTGGTCGGCGCCACCGGCGTCCTCGGCCGGGCATTCGCCCGCGCCATCGCCGACGCCGGGGCGCGCCTCACCCTCGCCGATCTCGACACGTCGCCGGTCGCCGAACTCGCCGCCGAGCTTGGCGCATCGTCCCACGCCATCGACGTCACCGACGAAGCCTCCGTCACCACCGCGGTGGCGGCGGCGGTCGCCGCCCACGGCGGCCTCGACGGCGTCGTCGCCAACGCCGCGATCACGTCCGAATCGCTGCTGGCGGACGGCGACGGCTTTCCGCCGTTCGAGGACTACCCGCTGGCGACGTGGCGGCGGACCCTCGATGTCGGCCTGACCGGCGCGTTTCTGGTGGCGAGGGAGGCGGGCCGGGCGATCCGCGACAGCGGCGGCGGCAGCGTCGTGCTGACCTCCAGCATCTACGGCGTCGTCGGCCCCGACCACCGCATCTACAAAGACCAGCCGTTCCAGTCGTTCCCGGGCTATTCGGCGTCAAAGGCGGGCCTCATCGGCCTCGCCCGCTGGCTCGCGACCTGGTGGGGCGCGGACGGGATTCGCGTCAACACGCTGTCGCCGGGCGGCGTCGCCAACCACCAGTCGGCGGAATTCCTCGCCCGCTACGCCGACCGCACGCCGATGGGCCGCATGGCCGCGCCCGACGATATCGTCGGCGCGCTTCTGTTTCTGCTGTCGGATGCTTCGGCGTACTGCACCGGCCAGAATCTAGTGATCGATGGCGGCCTGACCGCCTGGTGAAAAAGGGGAATCGATGACCGACCCGACCGAACTCGACATCGCCGGCCGCCGCGTCGGCGCCGATCACCCGCCGCTGGTCATCGCCGAGGTGGGCATCAACCACGAAGGCGACATCGCCAAGGCCATCGCCTGTGTCGACGCCGCCGTCGATGCCGGGGCCGAGGTCATCAAGTTCCAATGCCACATCACCGAACAGGAAATGGTGCCGACCGACATGACTCCCGGCAAAATCTCGTCCGAGAAGTTGTGGGACATCATCAAGCGCTGCGAACTCACCGCCGCCGAAGAGTTGCAGGTCCAGGCCCATTGCGGCGAACGCGGCATCCTGTATCTGTCGACGCCGTTCAGCCGCGAGGCCGCCGACCGCCTGCACGGCATGAACATCCCGGCCTTCAAGATCGGCTCCGGCGAATGCAACAACCTGCCGCTGATCGATCACATCGCCCGCTTCGGCAAGCCGATGCTGGTCTCCACCGGCATGAACGATCTCGACTCGGTCCGCCGCACGGTCCAGGTCCTGCGCGCCCACGGCACGCCGTTCGCGCTGCTGCACTGCACCAGCATGTACCCGACCCCCAATGAAAAGGTGCGCCTCGGCGCCATCGGCGATCTCGCCGCCGCGTTCCCCGGCGTACCGCTCGGCCTGTCCGACCATTCGGCCGGCATCTGGACCTGCCTCGGGGCCGTCGCCCTCGGCGCGACGGTCCTTGAAAAGCACTTCACCGTGTCGCGGTCCTGGCCGGGGCCGGACGTGCCGATCTCGATCGAGCCGGATGAACTGCGCGATCTCGTCACCGGCGCGGCGGCGATCTGGCAAGCGCGGGGCGGGTCCAAGACCATCCTCGCCGAGGAACAGCCGGTCATCGATTTCGCCTATGCGACGGTCGTCTCCATCGCGCCGATCGCTGCCGGTGAGGAATTGACCCTCGCCAACACCTGGGTCAAGCGGCCGGGCACCGGCCCGATCCTCGCCGACCGCCTCGACGACGTATTGGGCCGCCGCGCCGCGCGGGCCATCGATGCCGACCGCCACATCGATCCCGCCGACCTCGAAGGCTTCGCATGAAGATCGTCGTCACCGGCGCATCGGGGTTCATCGGCGGCGCGGTATTGCACGCCCTTGCCGACGACGCGGACATCGAGGCCGTCCCTGTCTCCCGCCGTCCGCTGCCGGGCGGCGTCCGGGTCGCCGACTACACGGAATCGCCGTCCGGCGACGTCCTGTTGCACCTCGCCGGCGACCCGCGCGCCGACGCGGGCGGGGCCTCCACCGTCATGCCGTCGCTGTTCGACGGGCGCTATCGCCGCGTCGTGCTGGCCTCGACGGCGGCGCTCTACGGCGACGCCACCGCCACCCCCCATACGCCGTTCGATGCGATCCGCACCCCCAGCCGCTACACCGCCGGCAAGCGCGCTGACGAACGCCGCACACTGGAGCGCGGCGGCGTCGTCGCCCGCATCGCCAACGTCTACGGCCCCGGCATGAATCCAGGCACCGTGGTATCCGACATCCTCGCGCAGATCCCCGGCGACGGCCCGTTGCGTATCGGCAACGGCGCGGCGGTGCGCGATTTCATCTGGGTCGGCGATGTCGCCGCCGGTCTGGTCGCCATGGCCCGGGGGGCCGCTGACGGCATCTACAACCTCGGCACCGGCATCGGCACCGCCGTCGCCGACCTCGCCCGCCTCGCCCTCGACCTCGCTGGCGAACCGGCCCGCCCGGTCGCCGCCCAATCCGGCTCGCCGTCGGCGCTGGTCGTCGATATCGGCACGACCACCGGCCGCTTCGACTGGCGGCCCGGCATTGCCCTCGCCGACGGCCTCGGCCAACTCCTCGCGGCGCGTCCGTGACCCGCACCGTCGCCGTCTTCACCGGCAACCGCGCCGAATACGGCCTGCAATTGCCGATCCTGCGGGCGATTCATGCGCACCCGGACCTCGAATACCGCCTGGTCGTCTCCGGCGCCCACCTCGATCCGGATTTCGGTCGCACCCGCGCCGAGATCGAAGCCGACGGCATCACGATCCACGAAGAGGTCGAAATCCGCATGGACGAATCGGTGCCCTATGCCACGCCCCAGGCGATCGGCACCGGCGTCGTCGCGGTCGCCCGCGCGCTGGTGCGGCTCGCGCCCGACCTGTTTGTCGTCTATGCCGACCGGTTCGAAGGCTTCGCGGCGGTCATCGCCGCCACCCAGATGAGCATTCCGACCGCCCACGTCGAAGGCGGCGACCGCACCGAAGGCGGAGCGCTGGACGATTCGGTGCGCCACGCGATGACGAAACTCGCGCATCTGCATTTCACGACCAACGAGGAAGCCACGCGCCGCATCGTCGCGATGGGCGAAGAGCCGTGGCGTGTCCACACGGTCGGCTTTCCGGCCATCGACCTGATCGCCGCGGGCAACTTCACCCCGGCCGATGAAGTCCTGGCCCGCTACGGCCTCGATCCCGCCCGGCCGCTGGTCGTGTTCACCCAACATTCGGTCACCACCGAATTCGCACAGGCGGCGGAACAAACGGCCCCGGCGCTCGCGGCCCTCGCCGAGCTGGCGAACGACGGCGTCCAGGTGATGCTGACCTATCCGAACAACGATGCCGGCGGCCGCCGCATCATCGCCGCGCTGGAGGCCTTCGCCGCCGACGCCCCGCCGGGGGTGCAGTTGCATCGATCCCTGGGCCGCGCCAACTACCACGGCCTGCTGGCGCTGGCGCGAACCGGCATCGCGGTGGTCTGCGCCGGCAATTCGTCGTCGGGAATCAAGGAGACCCCGGCATTCGGCTGCCCGACCGTCAACATCGGCTCGCGCCAGCAGGGCCGCCTGCGGGCCGCCAACGTCCTCGACGCGGGCTACGATGCGGCCGAAATCGCCGCCGCGATCCGCGCCGGTCTGACGGATGCCGCATTTCGCGCCGCCGCCGCGACGTGCGAGAATCCCTACGGAACCGGAGACGCGGGCGCGAAGATCGCCGAGGTTCTGGCCACGGTGCCGCTTGGCGAGCATCTGATCCGCAAGCGCATGACCCTCGAAGGAGCCTGACCTGAACCCGCCGCCGCCTCCGCGCACGATCCCGCCGACCGCCACCGTCCGTGACGCGGTGCAGGCGATCGAATCCGCGCGGCTGTCGCTCGCCGTCGTCACCACCGGCGAAGGCGCGGTGGCGGGCACGGTCAGCGACGGCGACGTGCGCCGGGCGCTGCTGGCGGGCCATGGCCTCGACGAGCCGGTGACGGTGGCGCTGAACCGCGCGCCGGTCACCGCCCTTGCCGACGCGACCGAGCAGCAGTTGCGGGCGCTGTTCGCCGCCCACGGCATCGAGGCGATCCCGTTGCTCGACCCCGACGGCCGCTTCGTCCGGCTCGCCCATGTCAGCGCTTTCCGGCCGCCGGATGCGCCGCCGGAGTCCTCGGCCGCCGGCTTCGCCGCCGCCGTCATCATGGCGGGCGGCGAGGGCCAGCGCCTGCGCCCGGCCACCGCGACGACGCCAAAGCCGATGATCGATGTCGGCGGCATGCCGATCATCGAACGGCTGGTCCGCACGCTGGCCCGCGCCGGGGTGCCGCGCGTCTACATCTCGGTTCACTACAAGGCCGACCGCATCGAAGGCCATTTCGGCGACGGCGCCGGCTTCGGCATCGCCATCGAATACCTGCGCGAACAGGACAAGCTCGGCACCGCCGGCGCGCTGTCGCTGTTGCCCGCGCCCCCCGCCGGCCCGCTGCTGGTCATCAACGGCGATATCCTGACCGAATCCGACTACGGCAAGATTCTCCGCCACCACGTCGAACAACATGCGGCGATCACGGTCGGCGCGGTGCAGTACCGGGTCGAGATACCGTTCGGGGTGCTGCAAACGTCCGGCGCCCGCGTCACCGGTGTCGCCGAAAAACCGTCGGAGCGCGTCCTCTGCAACGCCGGCATCTACGTCTTGTCGCCCGGCGTGCTGGACCTGCTCGCCCGCGACCGGGCGATCAACATGACCGACCTGATCGAATCGGCCATCGCCCGCGGCGACGCCGTCGCCGCGTTTCCTCTGCACGAATACTGGTCCGACGTCGGCACGCCCGTTGACCTGGCGGCGGCGCGGCGGTTCCTCAATAAGCGCGCCGATGCCTGACCGCGCTGCATCCCGATCCCTGCGCGGCGCATCGGTGCTGGTCACCGGCGCCGACGGCTTCATCGGCAGCCACCTCACCGAACTCTTGGTCGCCGCGGGCGCGAACGTGCGGGCGCTGGTCTACTACAATTCGTGGAACGAAACCGGCTGGCTCAAGTCGCTGCCGGCCGACGTGCTGGCACAGGTCGAACTGTTTCCGGGCGACATCCGCGATGCCGATCGCGTCGCCGCGGCGGTGGCGGACCGCACCCATGTCTTTCATCTCTCCAGCCTGGTGGCGATCCCCTACAGCTACGACGCCCCGCGCAGCTACGTCGAAACCAACGTCAACGGCGCGGTCAATATCGCCCAGGCCTGCCGCAACTCGGATTCCCTTGTCCGCCTGGTCCATGTCTCGACGTCCGAGGTCTACGGCACCGCCCGAACCGTGCCGATTTCCGAATCCCATCCGGTTACCGCGCAATCGCCCTACGCGGCGACAAAGATCGCCGCCGACAAGATGATCGAAAGCTTTCATCTGTCGTTCGGCCTGCCGGTGGTGACCGCGCGGCCGTTCAACACCTTCGGGCCGCGCCAGACGGCGCGGGCGGTGATCCCGACCATCGCCAGCCAGTTGTTGTCCCATTGCGCCGAACTGCGCCTCGGCGCGCTGACGCCGACCCGTGATTTCGTCTACGTCACCGACACGGCGCAGGCGCTTGCCGACCTCGCCCTGTGTCCCGCCGCCGAAGGCGAAGTCGTCAACATCGGCGCCGGCCGCGAATGGTCGATCGGCGATGTCGCGCGCCTGCTGATGGACATCACCGGCCACCGCTGCGAGATCGTCTCCGACCAGGACCGCCTCCGTCCCGATGCGTCCGAGGTCCAGCGCCTGCTCGCCGATGCGTCGCGCCTGCGCGCGCTGACCGGATGGGAACCAAAAGTGCCGTTCGAACAGGGCCTCAAGAATACGGCGGCGTGGATCACCGACAATCTCGACCGCTTCGATCCGGCGCGCTTCGCCCGATGAATAGCCTGTTCCTGACCCAGGGCGCGTCGCTGCGCATGTTTGACGGCCTCGCTACCGCGTTGGCCGACGGCGGCCGCACCGGCTTCGTCGTCGCCGACAGCTGGCACTACCGCCAATGGCTGCGGCAGCAGCCCGATTTCGAATCCCGCGGCCATGCGATCGTGAAAGAGTGGGACGTCACCCGCCGCCGCGACCGCTCTCACAGTCCGGCCCGGCTTCGTGCCACCGCCGAACGCCTCGACGCGCCGGACCTGTTCGACGCGATCCTGTCCGACCGGCGTCTCGTGTTCGGCCCCCGCGCCACCTATGTCCAGGACTACCGCCGCCGCTTCACCGATGCCGAGCTGTTCAGCATCCTCGAAGCGGGAACCGAGGCGATGGAGCGTCTGTTCGACACCGTCCGGCCCGATGTCGTCGTCGGCTTCATCTGTTCGACATTCCTCGATGTACTGGGGGCCATCGTCGCCCGCTCGCGCGGCGTTCCCTACCTCAACCTCCGCACCACGCGCATCGGCAATCTGGTCACGGCGGCGACGACGATCAACGATCCCTCGCCGGAACTTGCCGCGTCCTATGAATCCGCGCGCAGCGGCGGCGCGCCGCACATTGCCCAGGCCCGCGCGCATCTCGCCCGCGTCCGCGCCGGCGACGGCCGCTACGAAGGCGTCATCGCGCCCTCGGCGCGTCCGGCGGCGGCGATCCACAGCACGGGCAGCCCGCTCGCGCGGGCAATGCGCTTCGCCGGCAACCTCGCCGCCTTTACCGCCGGTGGCCATGGCCGCGACAATCACACCCCCGGCCTGCTCCAGCCGCTGGTCTATCAAACGCTGCTGAACCCATTGCGGGCGCGGCGGGGAGCGGCGCTGCTCGCGCCTGCCACCGTCACCCCCGATACCCTGCGCGGTCAGCGGTTCGCGTTCCTGCCGCTCCACACGGAACCCGAAGTCTCCCAGCTCGTCTACGCGCGGCCGCTGGTCAACCAGATCGAACTCGCCCGCAGCATTGCCTTCAGCCTCCCGGCCGACATGGTGCTGGTGCTGAAAGAACATCCGTGGATGGTCGGCAAGCGCAGCCTCGGCGCCTACCGCAAGTTCCTCGCCATTCCCCGCGTGCGCTTCGCGTCTCCGGCGCTGACCGCCCGGGCGCTGGCGCGCCGCGCCGATCTCGTCACCGTGCTGACCAGTTCGGTCGGCATCGAGGCGGCGATCCTCGGCAAGCCGGTGCTCAGCTTCGGCCACGCGCCGTTCAACGTGCTGCCGCCGACGATGGTCCGGCGCGCCACCGATCCGCTGGCGCTGCCGCAGACCATCCGCGACCTGCTCGCCAACTTCCACAGCGACGAATCGGCGCTCGAATCCTATGTCGCCGCCGTGCTGGCAACGTCGGTTCCGGCAAATCTCTATTCGGTGCTGTTGGGGCGCGCCAACGTCCATTCGATCGGCGAGATGGATTTCGCCGCCGACATCGACGCCCTGGCGGCCCACATCCGCGACCGCCTCGCCACCCCCGGCGCTTCCCGGCCGCGGGCGGTCGCCGCGACGTGAGCGGCGCAATCAGCATCGCCTACGTGTCCGATTCGGTGATTCCGTCGCGGCTCGCCAACAGCGTCCACGTGATGCGCATGAGCCGCGCGTTCGCCGCCGTCGGGGCCAGCGTCACGCTCTACGCGCGGCGCGGCGACGGCAGCGACCCGTTCGCCGCCTACGGGGTGGCGCGCAATTTCGCGCTCTGCTTCGTCTCCCGCGCGCCGTGGCTCCAATCACCATGGACGGCCGTCGAGGCGGTGCTGCATGCGCGCCGCTCCGGCGCCGACCTCGTCTACACCCGCAGCATCTACGCGGTGACGTTCGCGTCGTGGTTGGGGCTTTCGTCGGTGATCGAATTGCATGCCGAATTCGGCGCATACGCGCGGGCCAAGGCGGCGTTGCTGCGCCGCGCGCTCCGGCGCGGCAGTCTCTGCGGCATCGTCGTCATCAGCCCGCCACTGCGGGATTACTACGCGGCCCGTCTCGGCGTTGCGCCGGATTCGATCCACGTCGCGCCGGACGGCGCCGATCCGGTGCCCGCCGATACCCCGCCGCTGCTCGAACGCACTGGCTCGCGGGTCGCGGTCGGCTACGCCGGGCAATTGTTCGCCGGGCGCGGCATCGAGTTGATCGCCGACCTCGCCGAGCGTCTGCCCGGCATCGATTTCCATGTCGCCGGCGGCTTCGACGCGGACGTGGCGGCGTGGCGGGCGCGCGCCGCCAACCTGCCGAACCTGACCTTCCACGGCCATCTTCCGGCGGCGGATACGGCGGGGTTCCTCCAAAGCGTCGAACTCGCCCTTGCGCCCTATCAACGGCGGGTGACGATCCTGGGTGCCGGCGATTCGTCGCACTGGATGTCGCCGCTGAAGCTGTTCGAATACATGGCGTCGGGCGCGGCGATTGTCGCGTCGGATCTCCCGGCGATCCGCACGGTGTTGCGCGACGGCGAAACCGCGTTG
>JAQBXG010000015.1 GCA_027625125.1 Pseudomonadota bacterium | reverse complement strand
CGGAGTACGGGCAGGGGCCCGTGCCGCCCGCCGGCGTAAAGCGGATGCCGCATTGGGCGGCATCTGAGGAAAGAGGGAACGAATGTTCGACGTACACAAACAGGAATTGGACTGGGCCGGCCGCAAGCTGGTCCTTGAGACGGGAAAAATTGCGCGCCAGGCCGATGGCGCGGTGATGGTCACCTACGGCGAAACGATGGTGCTGTGCACCGCTGTCGCGGCCAAGTCGCCGCGGCCGGGGGTGGATTTCTTCCCGCTCACCGTGAACTACCAGGAGAAGACATTTGCGGCCGGAAAGATCCCCGGCGGCTTCTTCAAGCGCGAAGGACGCCCGGCGGAAAAGGAAACGCTGACCTCGCGCCTGATCGACCGGCCCATCCGGCCGCTGTTCGCGAAAGGGTTTCGCAACGAAACCCAGGTCGTCTGCACGGTGCTGGCGCACGATTTTGAAAACGACCCCGACGTTGTCGCGATGATCGGCGCGTCGGCCGCGCTGACTTTGTCCGGCATCCCGTTCATGGGTCCGATCGGCGGCGCCCGGGTCGGCATGGTGGACGGAGAGTTCGTGCTCAATCCGACGGTGGACCAGGTCAAGGAATCCTCCCTCGACCTGGTCGTCGCGGGAACCGCCGACCATGTGCTGATGGTCGAGTCCGAGGCGAAGGAACTCAGCGAAAAGCAGATGCTGGACGCGGTGATGTTCGGCCATGCGGGCTTCAAGCCGGTGATCGAGGCGATTGTCGCCCTGGCGGAAAAGTGCGCAAAAGCGCCGTGGGACTTGCCGGCAGCCGACGATCGCTCGGCGCTCGACGCAAAGCTCGCGGGCCTGGTCGAAGAAGACCTCCGCGCCGCCTATCGCGAAAAGGTCAAACAGAGCCGCGTCGAAAAGGTCGACCAGGTACGGACGCGGGCGATGCAGTCGCTTGCCGGCGACGGCCCCGATGCCGACCAAAGCGTCGCCGAGGGCGCGTTCAAGAGCCTCGAGAAAAAGATCGTGCGCGGGAATATCCTGAAGACCGGAGCGCGCATCGACGGGCGCGATACCAAGACCGTTCGCCCAATCCGGTGCGAAGTCGGAGTCCTGCCGCGCGCCCACGGTTCGGCGTTGTTCACCCGCGGTGAAACCCAGGCGCTGGTGGTCACGACCCTTGGCACCGGGCGCGACGAACAGATCGTCGACGCCCTGGCCGGCGAGTACCGCGAAACCTTCATGCTGCATTACAATTTCCCGCCGTATTCGGTCGGCGAAGCCTCGATGATGCGAAGCCCCGGCAGGCGCGAAATCGGTCATGGCAAGCTGGCGTGGCGGGCGATTCGCCCGTTGATGCCAACCGCGGAGGATTTCCCGTACACGGTGCGGGTCGTCTCCGAAATCACCGAATCCAACGGCTCGTCGTCGATGGCCACCGTCTGCGGCACGTCGTTGTCGATGATGGATGCCGGCGTGCCGCTATCGCGGCCGGTCGCGGGCATCGCGATGGGCCTGATCCTCGAAGACGAAGGCTATGCGGTGTTGTCGGACATTCTCGGCGACGAAGACCACCTCGGCGACATGGATTTCAAGGTGGCGGGGACCGACCAGGGCGTCACGTCGCTGCAGATGGACATCAAGATTGCCGGTATTACGGCCGAGATCATGGAAACGGCTCTGGCGCAGGCGCGCGACGGCCGGCTGCATATTCTCGGCGAAATGGCGGCGGCCATCGATTCGGCGCGCGACGAAGTGTCTTCGCACGCGCCCCGCATCACGACGTTCATGGTGCCGAAGGACAAGATCCGCGATGTCATCGGCACCGGCGGCAAGGTGATCCGCGAGATCACCGAAGTGACCGGGGCGAAGATCGACATCGAGGACGACGGCACCGTCAAGGTCGCCAGCACCGATCCCGAGGCCGGCGCAAAGGCGGTGGCGTGGATTCAGGGCATCGTTGCCGAGCCGGAGGTCGGGGTCATTTACACCGGCAAGGTCGTCAAGGTCGTCGATTTCGGCGCCTTCGTGAACTTCATCGGCAATCGCGACGGTCTGGTGCATATTTCGGAACTGGCGCCGCAACGGGTGGCCCAGGTCACCGACGTGGTCAACGAAGGCGACCAGGTCCATGTCAAGGTTCTGGCCATCGACGACCGCGGCAAGGTGCGGCTGTCGATGAAGGTCGTCGACCAGGAGACCGGCAAGGAAGTCGCGCCCGCCGCGGAACCGGCGGTGGTCAAGGGCTAGGCCGCCGGTGCCCGTGCGGAATCCGGCATTCCCGGCTATGCTGCGGATCGGCGGGGCGGCGCGGCCCCGCCGACAGCGGCAACGGAGTCCGCGATGAAAGCACTCAACCCCGTGAGGATGTCCGGCGCCGAGGTGCTGCCGCTGATCGAAGGCGGCAAGGGCGTGTCGGTGACGACCGGAAGCTGTTCCGGCGCCTGGGCCGCGGCCGGCGGCATCGGCACCTTTTCCGGCGTCAACGCCGACTTCTACGACGACGACGGCAACGTCGTACCCCAGGTCTACCAGAGCAAGACCCGGCGCGAGCGCCAGGACGAACTGGTCGCCTTCGGCGTCAAGGGCGGCATCGCCCAGGCCCGGATCGCCCACGAGCTGCGGGGCGGCGATGGCCGCCTGCACATGAACATCCTGTGGGAAATGGGCGGCGCCGAGCGCGTGCTGACCGGCATCCTCGAAGGCGCCCGCGGCCTGATCCACGGCGTCACCTGCGGCGCCGGCATGCCGTATCGCCTGGCGGAGATCACCAGCCGCTACGGCGTCTACTACTACCCGATCATTTCGTCGGCGCGCGCCTTCACGGCGCTATGGAAACGCGCCTACCACCGCTTTTCCGAATTTCTGGGCGCGGTCGTTTACGAAGACCCGTGGCGGGCGGGCGGCCACAACGGCCTGTCCAATTCCGAAGATCCGCACCAGCCGCAATCGCCGCTGCCGCGCGTACGGGAATTGCGGGCGCAGATGCGGGCGCTGGGCCTGCCGGAAACGCCGATCGTGATGGCGGGCGGCGTCTGGTACCTGCGCGATTGGGAAGACTGGATCGACAATCCGGACCTGGGGCCGATCGCGTTCCAGTTCGGGACGCGACCATTGCTGACGCGGGAAAGCCCGATTTCGGATGCGTGGAAAGAAAAGCTGCTGACGCTGCGCGATGGCGACATCTACCTCAATCGGTTCAGCCCGACCGGGTTCTGGTCGTCGGCGGTCGAGAACAAGTTTCTCCGTGAACTGAAGGGACGGCAGGATCGCCAGGTCGCCTATACCGCCGAGCCGGTCGGCGAGCACCAGGCGGCCTATGGCACCGGCCCCCGCAAGCGCATCGTCTATCTGGTGCCCGGCGACCTGGCGCGGGTGCAGGCATGGGAAGCCGCGGGATACACCGAGGCGCTGCGGACCCCGGATTCGACCCTGGTCTTCGTGACCCCGGCTGAGGCGCGCAAAATCCGCATCGATCAGGTCGAATGCATGGGCTGCCTCAGCCAGTGCCGGTTCTCGAATTGGGCGCAGAACGAGGCGGGCACGACCGGCAAGAAAGCCGATCCGCGCAGCTACTGCATCCAGAAAACGCTGCAAAACATCTCCCACGACGGCGACGTCGATGAAAACCTGATGTTCGCCGGCCACGGCGCCTATCGCTTCGCCTCCGACCCGTTCTATTCGAACCGGTTCGTGCCGACGGTCAGGGAACTGGTCGCCCGGATTCTGACCGGCGACTGAACCAGATTGGAATCCTTCCAGAAAGTCCGGTAGGCTGCGGCGATGGGACGTACTGGCCACCGCACCCCCGAACAGGGGCCGAAGGCAGCCGAGGCGCGGATTCGCGCCGCCGGTTTGCGCCCGACCCGCCAACGCCGGGCGCTGGCGGCCCTGTTGTTCGAGCAGGACACCGGCCCCGACCGTCACGTCACCGCCGAGGCGCTGCACGCCGAAGCCACCAGCGCCGGCGCCGCGGTATCGCTCGCCACCGTCTACAACACGCTGCACCAGTTCACCGCCGCCGGTCTGCTGCGGGAAGTGGTGGTGGACGCCGGCCCGTCGTATTTCGACACCAATACCTCGGACCACCACCATCTGTATGACGAGGATACCGGCGAAATCGCCGACCTGTCCGCGAGCCGCATCCGGGTGTCCGGGATTCCGCGCCCGCGGCCGGGCGCCGAAGTCGCCCGCGTCGACGTTGTCGTGCGGGTGCGCAGCCGCCGTTCTTGATTTAGAGCAATTCTAAACTGGTTGACGCCCGCCGGCGAAGCACGTATATGTTTCGGGGCCGCGCCACCCTGCGGCCTGCATTCTCAGGGAGAGACGTTGCAATGAAGCTCAAGGGCAGCAAGACCGAAAAGAATCTGAAAGATGCATTCGCCGGCGAGTCCCAGGCCAACCGGCGGTATCTGTATTTCGCGCAAAAGGCGGACGTCGAAGGCTACAACGACGTTTCCGCCGTCTTCCGCTCGACCGCCGAGGGCGAAACCGGCCATGCCCATGGCCACCTCGAATTCCTCGAAGAAGTCGGCGACCCGGCCACCGGCCTGCCGATCGGCAATACCCGAAACAATCTCGGCGCGTCGATCGCCGGCGAAACCCACGAGTACACCGATATGTATCCGGGCATGGCGCGCACCGCGCGCGAAGAAGGCTTCGAGGAAATCTCGGAGTGGTTTGAGACGCTGGCGAAGGCCGAGAAGTCGCACGCCGGGCGCTTCCAGAAGGCCCTGGACACACTGTCGTAGGCGGGACGACGGCTGATGACCGATGTTTCCGGTCCGCCCACGCGGCACGTTGTGCCGTGGCGGGATCCGGCATTCACCGACCCGGCGGAGCTCGATGCCGAACTCCGCCGGGTCTTTGACATCTGTCACGGTTGCCGCCGCTGCTTCAACCTGTGCGATTCGTTCCCGCGCCTTTTCGATCTGATCGATGCGTCCGAATCCGGCGAACTGGATGCGGTTGATTCCAGGGACTTCGCGCCGGTCATCGAAGCCTGCACGCTCTGTGACATCTGTTTTCTGACCAAGTGCCCGTATGTGCCGCCGCATGAATTCGATCTGGACTTTCCGCACCTGATGCTGCGCGCCCGCGCGGCGGACATGGGCGCGGGCAAGGTCGGCGCGATGGCGCGGCAGATCCGCAAGACCGACCGCAACGGCAAGATCGGCACGGCGGCGTCCGGTCTCGCCAACTGGGCGGTGGCGGAATCGAACGCGCTGACCCGTCCGGTGATGCAGGCAACCGCGGGCATCCACCGCGACGCGCATTTGCCGAACTTCGCAAAACAGACACTGGTCGACCAGGCCGCAAAGACTGCGCCGCCGGTCGATGCAACCGCACCAGCGGCCGGGCGCAAGGCGGTGCTGTATGCAACCTGCGCCGGCAACTACAACTACACGAATATCGGCCTCTCGACGCGTGCGGTGCTGGCGAAAAACGGCGTCGAAACCGCAGTCGCCTATCCCGGTTGTTGCGGCATGCCGCAGCTGGAGACCGGCGACATCGCCGCCGTCGTCGCGTCCGCGCGCACCGTCGCCGGCGATCTCGTCGGTTGGGTCGATCGCGGCTATGACGTGATCGCTCTGACCCCCTCTTGCGCATTGATGCTGAAGTCCGAATGGCGCTTGCTGGCGCCTGACGACGAAAACGTCGCGCGCCTGGCCGCGGCGACTCGCGATGTCGCCGAATACGTCGTCGAACTGGCGCGCGGGCCTGGGATTGCCGACGGCCTGTCGGCCCTCGATGGCGGTGTCGCGCTGCACCTCGCGTGCCACGCGCGGGCCCAGAACATCGGTCCGAAGGCGGCGGAAATGCTGGCGTTGATCCCGGAGTCCGACGTGACGGTGGTCGAGCGCTGCTCCGGCCACGGCGGCGCCTGGGGCGTCGAGAAGGACAATTTCGACGTGGCGCTCAAAGTCGGCAAGCCGGCGGCGAAAAAGGCGGCGGAGTCCGGCGCCCGTTGGGTGGCGTCGGAATGCCCACTCGCCGCCGACCACCTGGTCCAGGGCATCGAGCGCCTCGACCGCGACAGGTCGGCGCAGACGCCGGTCGCGGTCCATCCGATCGAGGTGTTCGCCCGCGCCTATGGAATCGAAGTCTGACATGAACACTGTGGCCAAACGCGAACTGACGATGGCCGATGTTCTGCCGCTGGCGGAATACGAGGCGGTGCGCGCTGCAAAACGCGCCGAGGTGCGCAAGACGCGCGATCTCCGCCACATCGCCGTCGGCCCGTTTGCGGTGTTTTCGTTCGAAAGCTTCGCCACGATGTGGCTGCAGGTGCACGAAATGCTGCGCATCGAGAAAGGCGGCGACGAGCAGGCCGAAAGTGAAATCGAGGCGTATGCGCCGCTGGTGCCGTCCGGCCGCGAACTGACCGCGACGATGATGCTGGAGATCGAAAACCCCGGCCGCCGCGATCGCGAGCTGCGCAAGCTTGGCGGCATCGAGGACGCGGTTCGCCTGCGAATTGGCGATGCCGTCGTGGCGGCGGTGCCGGAACAGGACCAGCAACGCACCGACGCTTCCGGCCGCGCCTCGTCGGTGCATTTCTTTCATTTCCCGCTTGCGCTGGAGCAGGTCCGCGCGTTCCGCGACCCTGCCGTGCCGGTGTCCCTGGAGATCGACCACGCCAACTATGCCCACGCGGCCCGGCTGTCGCCCGCAACCCGCGCCGAACTCGGCCGCGATCTCGACGCCTGAGCGGCCCTACTCCAGCGTTTCGTCGGCGTAGACGCCCCAGACCTGGATGCGCGGCAGCCAGCCGCGCTCGCCGTCGATTTCCAGCCGGCACCACGCCCCGTCGCATTCCAGCAGGTCGGCGATGACGCCGGATTCGGCGCGCAGCACCGGCGCGGCATAGGCGTCGGGCGTGCGCCGCAGCGTGCGGACGCCGCCGGTGACGATGACGGTGCGCGCGCCGGACAACAGGCTGCGATGCACCCAGCCTTCTTCGCCGTCGATGTCGCGGATACGCCGCCAGTTATGAAAATCCGCGGTGACCTCGACAGGCAACCCTGCGCGGACATACACCCAACGGACCGGATAGTCGGTTCCCGGCCCGACCCGGACGTTGACCTCGTCGGCGCGCAACGAAACCCAGCGCGGCACCGCGAAGTCCTGCGCCGGCGCCGCGGGTGCGGCGAAGCCCAGCAGCGCGGCGCACAGCGCGGCGGCCGGGACAATGGTCCACACGCGCAAAGGGAACACTCCGCTCATCGCCCGCCGTTGTGGGCAACAGCGGCTCCCGCGTCAAGGCAGGGCGCCATTCCCGCCGGCGACCGGCGAAATTGTGAATCGCCGCCCTCCATGCTACGTAGTCGCGGCTTGGGCCGGACTGTTTGGGGGTGCCGAGACGCGCCGTGCCTGCCGGAAAACCGAACGTCGTCGTCACCCGCAAACTGCCGGACGCGGTCGAGACCCGCATGATGGAGCTGTTTCGGGCGCGGCTGAACACCAGCGATGCCAAACGCACCCATGCCGAACTGGTCGAGGCGGTCGCCGACGCCGATGTGCTGGTGCCGACCGTCACAGACTCGATCGACGCCGATGTGATCGCCGCCGCCGGCAGCGCCCTGAAGCTGATCGCCAACTTTGGCACCGGCGTCGATCATATCGATCTGGTGGCGGCGGATGCCCGCGGCATCACCGTCACCAACACTCCGGGCGTGCTGACCGACGACACCGCCGATCTGACCCTGGCGCTGATGCTGGCCGCGCCGCGCCGCATCAACGAAGGCGAGCGATTGCTGCGCGCCGGCAAGTGGCGGGGGTGGGCGCCGACGCTGCTGCTGGGCCATCGCATCAGCGGCCAGCGCCTGGGCATCGTCGGCATGGGGCGCATCGGCCAGGCGGTTGCGCGCCGCGCCCGTGGATTCGGTCTGTCGATCCACTATCACAACCGCCATCGCGTGCCCGATGAAACGGAACAGGAGCTGGAGGCGACGTTCTGGGACAACCTGGACGAAATGCTGGCCCACATGGACATCGTGTCGCTGAACTGCCCGCTGACGAAAAAGACCCATCATCTGTTGAACGCCGCACGGCTCGGCCGATTGCAGCCACACGCGGTCATCATCAATACCGCCCGTGGCGAAGTGATCGACACCGACGCGCTCTGCGATGTTCTGGAAGCCGAGGCAATCGGCGGCGCCGGTCTGGATGTGTTTGAAAACGCGCCCAATGTGAACCCGCGCCTGCTCGCGCTCGAAAACGTCGTTCTGACGCCGCACATCGGCTCCGCCACCCACGCCGGGCGCGTGGCGATGGGCGAAAAAGTCATCATCAATATCAAGAGTTTCTGGGACGGCAACCCCGCCCCCGACCGTGTGATTTCCGGCGTCACCGCCTGATCGGGCGCTTCGCCTACGCCCCGGCCGCCGCCCGCGCCGCCTCGCGTTCCGCGTCCTTACTTGCAAAGGCCGAAAGGTCGGTGATCGTCGGGTGCTCGCCGCACAGCGCGCAGGCAGGGTCGGGCTTCACCCGCACCTTGCGCCATGTCGCATGCAGCGAATCATAGATGACGATGGACCCGGACAGGCTTTCGCCGATGCCGACGATCTCTTTCAGCACCTCCACCGCCTGCATCGAGCCGACGACTCCGGCGAGCGCCCCGAGTATTCCCGCCTCGGCGCACGAGGGCGCCAATCCGGGTGGCGGCGGGGCCGGATAGATGCAGCGGTAGCATTGGTGCCCATCGCCCAGATGCGGCTTGAATGTCGCGATCTGGCCATCGAATTGCGACAGCGCGCCGGACACCAGCGTAACGCCGGCCAGCTTGCAGGCGTCGCTGACCAGAAAGCGGGTATCGAAGTTATCAGACCCGTCGGCGACCACGTCGTATTCCGAAATCATTTCGATCGCGTTCGCCGCCGACAGCCGTTCGCCGTGGGTCCGGATCGTGACGCCGGGATTGAGCGCCGAAAGCGCCACCCGAGCGCTTTCGACCTTGGCCATGCCGACCCGATCGGTCGTATGCAGAATCTGCCGTTGCAGGTTCGACAGGCTGACCTCGTCGAAATCGACGATGCCGATCGTGCCGACCCCTGCCGCCGCCAGATACATCGCGACCGGCGAGCCAAGCCCCCCCGCGCCGACCACCAGCACCCGCGCCGCCAGCAATCGCGCCTGCCCCGGCCCGCCCACCTCTTTCAGGATGATGTGGCGCGCGTAGCGTTCGATCTGCTCGTCGCTGAGGGCCATCAGGCCTCGAACAACGCTGTCGAAAGATATCGTTCGGCGAACGACGGCAGCACGGTGACGATGGTCTTGCCCTTCATGTCGGGCCGTGCCGCGACCTCGAACGCCGCCGCGATTGCCGCGCCCGACGAAATGCCGCCGGGGATGCCCTCGGTGCGGGCCGCGAGCCGCGCGGCCGCGAACGCGGTCTGGTTGGCGATCGTGATGACTTCATCGATCAGGTCGATGTTCAGGTTGCCGGGCACGAACCCGGCGCCGATGCCCTGAATCTTGTGCGGGCCGGGCTTGCCGCCCGACAGCACCGGGCTGTCCTCCGGTTCGACGGCGATCATGCGGACTTCCGGCTTGCGGCTCTTCAAAACCTCGCCGACCCCGGTCAGCGTGCCGCCGGTGCCGACTCCGGCCACCACCACGTCGACGCCGCCGCCGGTGTCGTTCCAGATTTCCTCGGCGGTGGTGCGCCGGTGAATCTCCGGGTTCGCCGGGTTTTCGAACTGCTGCAACATGATCGCGCGGGGCAGCTCGTCCAGCAGTGCCTCAGCGCGGGCGATGGCCCCCGACATGCCGTGTTCGGCGGGCGTAAGCTCGATGCGGGCGCCCAAAAACTCCAGCATCTTGCGGCGCTCCAGCGACATGCTTTCCGGCATCGTCAACACCAGCTTCAACCCCTTGGCGGCGGCGACGAATGCGAGCGCGATGCCGGTATTGCCGGAGGTCGGCTCGACGATGACGGTATCGGCGTCCAGTTGTCCGGCCGCCTCCGCCGCCTCGATCATCGCGATGCCGATGCGGTCCTTGACCGACGCCAGCGGATTAAAGAATTCAAGCTTCGCCAGCACATCGGCATCGACCCCATAGTGGGCGGTCAGCCGCGGCAGCCGCACCAACGGCGTGTCGCCGATCGTATCCAGAATCGAATCGAAGACGCGGCCCCGGCCAGCGGTCTTGCGGACGCCGGTCATCGTGGCGACGCCAGGTCAGAATCAAATGTCAAAATGCGCTCCCTCACCGTCGCGAACCTCCACGCCGCGTGCGTGGGCGCGATTGCACAGGTCTTCGATCGTAATGGAATCCAGTTGTTGCATCACGCCCGACTCCACGTCGCGCCACAGCGGCCGCACCACCTTGTCCGCCAGCGGCGAACCGTTCGGTTCGGACCACGGGTCCGCCTCGTCGCATTCGTTCACCACCCGCGCCACGTCGCCGACCGTAATGCGCCGCCGCTCCCGCGCCAGACGATACCCGCCGCGCGGCCCGCGCACGCCCTTCAACACGCCGGCATGCACCAGCCGCTGCATCACCTGTTCCAGATACCGTTGCGGAATACCCTGCCGTTGGGTGATTTCGCGCGACTGGGCCGGTTCGGAGCCGGCGTTGTAGGCGATGTCGACGACTGTCTCCAGCGCGTACACCATTTTCTTCGACACCCGCAGCATTATTCGATGTCCTCGGCATAGGTGACGGCAAACCCGGTCGAGCCGAAGCCGTCGTCGCCGCGAAAGGATTTCGGCAGGGCGTCGCATTCGTCCCACGCCGCCCGGGCCACCGGCGCCACGACCAGTTGGGCGATGCGGGCGCCGCGCGAAACGACGAACGCCTCGACCCCCAGATTCGCCAGCACGACCTTGATCTCGCCGCGATAATCCGAATCGATCGTTCCCGGCGCATTCAGCACCGTCACCCCCCATTTCGCCGCAAGACCCGATCGCGGCCGGACCTGGCCTTCGTATCCGCCGGGGATCGCGACCGAAATGCCGGTGTGTATGATCGCCCGCTCCCCCGGCTCGATGACCACTTCGCCGTCCACCGCCGCCAGCAGGTCCATGCCCGCCGCCCCCGCCGATTGATAGACCGGCAGATCCAGATCGCCGGCGCCGCGAACCACCGGAATCCGTATGGGCTCGGCGGACATCACGCCGCGGGAGCCTCGGCCGTCAGATGCGCGGCGGCGCGGCCGACCAGGCGGTCGGCAACGGCGGTCTTTGCCGCCGCCGGCCACGATTCCGCCCCGGCCGCCGTCACCAGATGGACGGTATTGGTCTCGCCGCCAAAGGTTCCGGTGCCGGGCGAGACATCGTTGGCGACGATCCAGTCGCAGCCCTTGGCCAGGCGTTTCGCCTCCGCCAGCGCGATCAGACGGTCACGGTCGGGCTCGGTCTCGGCGGCAAAGCCGACCAGCAGGCGGGGCCGCAACGCGCCCGCCGACCCCAGGGCGCGAAGGATGTCCGGGTTTTCGACCAGCGTCAGCGTCGGCGCTTTGCCGGACTTTTTCAGCTTGCCCGGCGACGCGCCGGCCACCCGCCAGTCGGCGACCGCGGCGGCGCAGAACGCGACGTCCACCGGCAGCGCCGCCTCCGCCGCCTGCAGCATATCGCGGGCGCTCTCGACGCGAACAACGGTGACACCGCGCGGGTCCGGCTCGCTGCCGGGGCCGCTGACCAGCACGACTTCGGCCCCGCGCCGGGCGAGCGCCGCAGCGATGGCGTGGCCCTGCTTGCCCGACGAGACGTTGCCCAGGAACCGCACCGGATCGATCGCCTCGCGCGTCGGCCCGGAGGTGACCAGTGCGCGCCTCCCGGCCAGGCTTTGGCCGAAGTCCCGCGCCAGCCGAATACGGATCGCCAGCAGCAACGCCGCCGGTTCCACCATCCGCCCCGGCCCGACCTCGCCGCAGGCAAGGTCGCCGTCGGCGGGACCGGCGAACGCGATGCCGTCGGCGGCCAGCGTCGCGACGTTGCGGCGGGTGGCGGCGTTGGCCCACATCGCGGCGTTCATCGACGGCGCCACCAACACCGGCACGGTCGCCGCCAGCACGGCTGCCGTCGCCAGATCGTCCGCGCGCCCTTGGGCCATCTTCGCCAGAAAGTCGGCGGTGGCCGGGGCGACGACGATCAGGTCCGATTCGCGCGACAACCGGATATGGCCCATTTCGACCTCGGCGGTGACCGAAAACAGATCCTCGTGGACCGGCTCGCCCGACAGCGCCGCCACCGATAACGGCGTGACGAACTCCCGCCCGCCCTTTGTCAGGATGCACCGCACCCGCGCGCCGGCGTCGCGCAGGCGGCGAATCAGGTCCAGCGACTTATAGGCGGCAATGCCGCCGGTGATGACCAGCAGAACGCGCTGGCCCGCAAGGGCAGGAACGGGATCTGGCAAAGCGGCACCTCGGTCGGCGGGGAACGTCACATTCCCCATCAAATCCGTGTAGATTGAATGTAGTCCCGGCGGTCCCGGCGTGCAAGGCGGCTAGCCGAACAGTTGCGTCAACAGCACCACCGCCAGCACGGCGATGACGGCGAACAGCACCGTATTGACCGGGATTGCACTGCGCCGCCCGGTGGCGCGCGGCCCGTCGCGGACGTTACGCATCGCTTCGTCGACGGCCGGGTGAATGCGGACGCCGTCCCCGGCGATCGCCCCCGCCGCCAGCTCCGCCTGCTCCACCAGCCGCGGAATGCGCCGCATCGCCCCGGCGAACTCCTCCGCGGCGTCCATCGCCCGCGCCTGCACGCCCAGATTCTTCGTCGCCCAGTCGCGCAGCACCTCGTCGGCGATGCCCCACAGGTCCGCGTGCGGCGCGACGCTGCGGCACAAGCCCTCGACGACCATCATCGTCTTTTGCAGCAACAGCAATTGCGGCTGGGTCCGCATGTCGAACGATTCCGTGACCTCGAACAGCCGCGCCAGCAATCGCGCCACCGAAACGTCGGTCGCCGGCCGCTCGAACAGCGGCTTGCCGATCGACCGGCACGCCTGGGCGAATTCCTCGACCGACTTGCCGCGCGGCACATATCCGGCCTCGAAGTGAATCTCGGCCGCGCGGCGATAGTCCCCGGCCAGAAACGCAAGCAGCAATTCCGCGACAAACCGGCGCGTCAACTTGTCGAGCCGGCCCATGATGCCGAAATCGACGGCGATGACGGCGTTGTTTTCGTCGACGAACAGATTGCCGTGGTGCAGATCGGCATGGAAAAAGCCGTCGCGGAATGCCTGTCGCAGAAACGCGGTCAGCACGTTGCGCACCACCGCGTCGGGGTCGCGGCCCGCGGCCGCCAGCGCCGCGCGGTCACCGATCGGCACGCCGTGAACGCGCTCCGCCGTCATCACCCGCTTCTGGGTGCGTTGCCAGTCGATCTCCGGCACGCGGAAATCGGGATCGTCGGCGAACGCCTCGCCCAGTTCCGACGCCGCCGCCGCCTCCAGCCGCAAGTCCATCTCGGCGTCGATGCCGGCGCGAAAGGTGGCCACCACTTTCACCGGCTCCAGCCGTCGAAGGTCGGGGCGCAGCCACTCCAGCATTTCCGCCACCCACTGAAAAAAGTCAGCATCGCGGGCAAACCGCGCCTCGATGCCGGGGCGCAGCACCTTGACCGCCACCTCGCCGCCGCCGGGCAACGTCGCCGCATGAACCTGGGCGATCGACGCGGCGGCCAGCGGCGTGTCGTCGAACGACGCGAAGATTTCCTCCACCCGCGCTTCCAGTTGCGCCTCGATCATCGCCCGTGCTTCGGACCCGGCGAATGGCGGCAATCGGTCGCGCAGCTGCGACAGGTCGTCGGCGACATCGTCGCCGACGATGTCCGGGCGGGTCGACAGCGCCTGCCCCAGTTTGATGAAGCTGGGGCCGAGTTCCTGGGCGGCGGCGGCAAGGCGCTGGCCCCGCCGCAGGTCCTTGGCGTCCGCCGCCGCCTTGCCGGCCGCGACCGCAAAGGCCCACCGCGCCGGTCCCGGCAATGCCAGCGGATCGACGACAAAGGCGGCGCCGTGGCGCCCGAGAATCCGGACGATGGCAAACGCCCGGCCCAGATTGCGAACCGCGCGGATCAACGGATCAAAGGCGCCAGGCGGAGTACAGGGTGGCGATTCCGCCCGACAGCGGCTGCGTCAGCACCCGGTTCAGACCGGCGTCCTCCATCCAGTTCGCAACCACGTCGCGTGCGGGAAAGCGCCGGATGCTCTCCGCCAGATAGCGATAGGCGTCGCCCTTTCCCAGCACGGCGGCACCCAGCACCGGCAGCACCCGGTCGGTATAGGCGTCGACCAGCCCGGCCAGTCCCGGCATCACCGGGCCGCCGAATTCCAGGCACAGAAACCGCCCGCCGCGGCAAAGCACGCGGCGCGCCTCGCGGAGCGCCGCCGGCGCGTCGGTCACGTTGCGGAGACCGAAGGCGTTGGTGACCGCATTCATCCCGCGGTCGCCGAACGGCAGCGCCTGGGCGTCGCCGACGACGAAGTCGATGCCGTCGACGATGCCGCGATCCAGCGCCCGGTCCCGTCCCCGTTCGACCATCGCCGGGGTCAGGTCGCAGACGGTGATGCGGCTGTCGACCGCGCCGTCCCGGCTCCGCGACCGCCGCAATCTCTCCCAAACCCGAAAGGCGATGTCGCCGGTGCCGCCGGCGACGTCGGCCATGCGGATCGGCGCGGCGGGGTTCAGCGCGTCGACCAATGCCCGCTTCCACGCGCGGTGCACGCCCGCGCTCATCAGATCGTTCATCACGTCGTAGCCGCCGGCGACGTCCTCAAACACGCCGCGCACCAGCGAAGGCTTTTCGTCACGTGCCACGGCGCGGTCGCCGAAAAACACGCGCCCTCCCGGTGCGTCCTCGGGGTTGCTTGCCGCCGGGTCCATCGCCGGAGCATAGCAAGGCCCCCCGAATCCCGCTACGCTGCCGCCCGTGACACGCGCCCGCGCCCGCCGCTCCCGAACCGCCGATGCCTGAACTGCCGGAGGTCGAAACCGTCCGCGCCGGTTTGCACGATCGCCTTCGGGGCCGCGTGCTGGAGACGGTGGAACAGCGCCGGGCCGACCTTCGCATTCCGTTTCCGCCGCGATTCGCCGCCCGCCTCCGCGGGCGGCATCTGGACCGCATCGCGCGGCGCGGAAAATACCTGCTTTGGCACTTTTGCGGCGGGCCGGTGCTGATCGCCCATCTGGGCATGTCCGGGCGCTGGGTGCTGCGGGACGACAACGGTGCGCCGCCGTTGCCCCATGAACATGTGGTCCTGACCTTCGCCGGGGGAGCCGTCGCCTGCTATCGCGACCCGCGCCGGTTCGGGTTGATGACCCTGGCCGCGGACGAGGACCTGGCGGCGCATCCGCTGCTGGCGGACATGGGGCCGGAGCCGTTGACCCCGGCGTTCGACGGCGCGGTGCTGGCGCGGGCGTTCCGGGGCCGGCGGGCGCCGGTCAAATCGTTGCTGCTGGACCAGCGGGTCGTCGCCGGGCTTGGCAACATCTACGCCTGCGAGGCGCTGTTCCGGGCCGGAATCGCGCCGGACCGCGCCGCCGGGCGCCTGCGCGCCGACCGCACCCTTAGGCTTGCCGACTCGGTACGCGAAGTGTTGGCCGACGCGATCACCGCCGGCGGGTCGTCGCTGCGCGACTATGTGCAAAGCTCGGGCGAGCTTGGATATTTCCAGCACCAGTGGCGGGTCTATGGCAAAGAGGGCCGCCCGTGCGGCCGGTGCCGCGCCGGG
>JAQBXG010000231.1 GCA_027625125.1 Pseudomonadota bacterium | reverse complement strand
CTGCCACCGCGACGAAGCTCAGCCTCGTCGTCAGGTGTCTGTCGCCATCTTGGCGCGAATCATCTTTTGATGCTGGCGAACTGTCGGGCATGGCTATTCCCCTTCACCTTCAGCCTCGCACGCTCGCAATTTGATGATGGAACCATATTGCAACGATTTCAACTCCGGCGGCGCGGCAGATTGCCACACCCGGCGCGCAAGGCGGGGATGACGATCCAGCGCTGGCGTCGGTTGCAGCCGCAAGCCGCGATTCTCATCGTGAGCGGGACGCGAAACGCCGCCCCGATCCGATCCTGCCGCGTCGACCGCGCCGCCCGGGGCGCCCACCGGAATGTGGCTCTGGTACCGCTTTCGGCGCGGTCAGGGTGTCGATGGCCGGTCTGGTCATTGTGTCGGTGGCTTGGACAAGGCCAGCCGCACCGGAGCCGGCGACGTGGATTTCGCAGGTCGCGTGGGAACGGTCCGGCGCACCGGAACTCGCCTTCGACTGTTTGCACCAGCAAATGACCGAGCAGCAAATGACCGAGCATGTCCGTGGCGGCCCGGGTGCATACTCGATTGTGTTGCGGGGGACGACGCGCTGGTGGTCGATCGTCCCCCGGTTCAGCGGCCGGCGGCTGTCGTCGATGTTCGCCGGCCTGGAATCCGGTGCGGCGAGTACTCTGCCATTTCATCTCGGCCCGGTCCCATGCTACAAGCCCCGGAATCCCGGGCGCCCGGCTACCGTGATTGGGCGACGCACCTGCCGGTGATGAGGCCGACGTTGAGCGAGCTTCAGGAAACCCGCGAGTTCTGGAATGCCTCCCCGTGCGGCCGGCAAGGTACGCTGGAAGAACGGAAGGTCCAGCGTTATCGCATGGAGCCTTGGCTTCCGGACAAGATCCGGGAGATCGCCACGGCGAATGCCAATGTCGTCGAACTTGGGTGCGGCCAGGGCACGGACGCGATGGTGTTGTGTTCGTGGCTCCCGTCTGGCGGCAGCTATCTGGGAATCGATCATTCGGATGCGAGCGTAGAGATCGCACGGGATACGGCGATGGCCGAACAGAGCCGGCTTCGAGTCGCGCCGACGTTTCAGGTCGGCGACGCGGGGGCGATCGATCTGGAAAACGATTCGGTCGATTGCATATATTCGATGGGCGTCCTTCACCACATGGAGGACGAACGCCGGGCGTTCCGGGAAATCCATCGTGTTTTGAAGCCAGGGGGGTCAGCATACCTTTGGCTGTACCGCTCGTGGACGCCGAAGGTGGCGGTGGCAAAGGCGCTGCGGCGCGTTCAGGAAGGTGTTGATCGAATCTTCGGAAGCGACCGGGCATTCTACAAGATGCTGTATGGTCGTCACATGGAGGGCTCGCTCGGAACGATGGTTCTGGAATGTTTCGGCGTGCCGCACCTGAAGTCATACACTCGATCCGAGGTCCTTCGGTTGACGTCGGACCTGGAGGTGACGCGGCTTGCGCCGGTGGGCTACAGCTTTCCCTGGCTTCATCGCCGTAACGATGGACAAGGCTTCCTTGGATATTTCTGGGACATCGAACTCAGGAAAGCCTGGCGCCAACCGCCGTCGGCGCCGTGACAGCAGCGAATAAACCCCGGTCGGGGCCGCCGGAATATTCGGCAGTCATTCCCGCGTTCAACGAAGCGGAAAGCTTGCCGGAGTTGGTCGGCAGGGTTGACGAGGTATTCCGCGGAGGCTTTGGCAGAAACGTCGAACACGAGATCATTGTCGTCGACGACGGGTCGGCCGACGACACGCAAAGCGTTCTTGTCCGGCTGTGCTCGCAATACCCGCAACTTCGTGCGGTGGTTCTGCGCCGCAATTCCGGAAAATCGATGGCATTGATGGCGGGTTTCGCGTTGGCGCGCGGGAATGTCATTGTCACGTTGGATGCCGACCTTCAGGACAATCCGGAGGACATCCCGGCGTTGGCGGAGTCCCTCGCAACCGGATTCGACCTGGTGATCGGCCGTCGCCAAAAACGCAAGGACACTTTGATCCGCAAACTTGGGTCCCGGCTGTTCAACTGGGCCGTGCGGCGCGCGGCGGGCGTTTCGGTGCGTGACATGAACTCGGGGTTCAAGATTTACAAGGCCGAGGTGATTCGCAACATCGCCGTCTATGGACAATTCCACCGGTTCATTCCGCTTTTGGCCCACAGCTACGGGTTCAAGATCGGCGAATGTCCTGTGCGGAACAGTCCCAGGCGATACGGCAGCTCCAAATTCACAACCCTGAGGTATCAGGGGCTGGTCGATCTGCTATCCTTGTTGTTCATCCACAACTACCACCTGAGTCCGCTTCACTTTTTTGCGAAGATGTCGGCGGTATTCGTGGTTCCGAGTGCGTCAATCCTGATGTACTTCATCCTGCGCCATGTGCTTGCGGCAATTGGCATCGGCGGCCCGTATATGATCACCGAGCGGCCGCTGCTGTCGATATCGCTGACGATGTTTCTGATCGGCATCAACG
Organism: Pseudomonadota bacterium; assembly: GCA_027625125.1. GTDB lineage: Bacteria > Pseudomonadota > Alphaproteobacteria > UBA2966 > CAIVPW01 > JAQBXG01. The sequence continues at coordinate 33 of JAQBXG010000231.1, read as the reverse complement.
TCCTGCTGACCGGGTTTGTCTGCGACTTTATCC
>JAQBXG010000014.1 GCA_027625125.1 Pseudomonadota bacterium | reverse complement strand
GGCGGCGACGCGGTCGGCGGCGACGCGGTCGGCGGCGACGCGGTCGCAACCGTGCGGCCAGGCACCGGCATCCTGCCCGCGCAGCAGATTCGCGCGTTGATCGACGACGGCGCCATCACCGCCGCCGTCCCGTTCGCCGACGGGCAGATTCAACCCGCCAGCCTGGACTTGCGGCTGGGGCCGGTGGCCCACCGGGTGCGGGCGAGCTTTCTGCCTGGCGCCGACGCGACGGTGCTGGACAAGGTGGCGCGCCACGGCATGCACACGATCGCGCTGGATGCCGGCGCGGTGCTGGAGCGCGGATGCGTGTATATCGTGCCGCTGCTGGAAGGTCTTGCGCTGCCGCGGGGTCTGACCGGCGCCGCCAACCCGAAGAGTTCAACCGGACGGCTGGATGTCTTCACGCGGTTGATCACCGACGGCGCGGCGGAGTTCGACCGCGTGCGCGGCGGCTATGCCGGACCGCTGTACGCGGAGATATCGCCGCGGACATTCAGTGTGCTGGCGCGGCAGGGCGACCGGCTGAGCCAGCTGCGATTCCGCCGCGGCAATCCGCCCGCCAGCGATGCGGCGCTGCGGGCGCTGCACGCGCGCACGCCGCTGGTGCACGGGGGCGAGGCCGATATCGCCGACGGCGGCGTCGCCATTTCGGTCGATCTGGAACGGGCCGGGGGCGCGGACCTGTTGGGCTATCGCGCCAAGCACAATGCCGATCTGATCGATCTGTCGAAAATCGGCCACTATGACCCCGACGACTTTTGGGAGCCGATTCGCGCCCGGCCGGGACGGCGGACGCTGATCTTGAATCCCGAGGATTTCTATATCCTGGCGTCGAAGGAGCTGGTGTCGGTGCCCGCCGACCACGCCGCCGAGCTGGTGCCGACCGACCCGCTGGTCGGCGAGTTCCGGGTGCATTACGCCGGGTTTTTCGACCCCGGTTTCGGCGTCGCCGGCGTCGACGGCCATGGCACCCGGGCGGTGCTGGAAGTGCGTTCCCGCGACGTGCCGTTTGTTCTGGAACACGGCCAGATTGTCGGCCGGCTGGCCTATGAACGCATGGCCGCGGAGCCGGACGTGCTGTACGGGGCCGGGATCGGATCGTCGTACGGCACCCAGGGGCTGGCGCTGTCCAAGCACTTTTTCCGCGACTGACCGCGCGATTGCGGCCCACCGCCGAACGTGGGCAAAATCCGGCCATGGCCGGACTTGGATATGCACGCCACGGCGACGACGACGCCGCATCCGACGACCGCCGCGCGATGCGGATGATGCTGCCGTTTCTGTGGCCGAAGGCCGACCCGGGATTGCGCGTGCGGCTGGTCGGCGCGCTGGTGTTGCTGGTGACGATCGCCGGCCTGAATACCCTGGCGCCGTATCTGTTTTCGCGCGCCGTCGACTGGCTGACCCGGTCCGAGAACGGCGTGAACCTGGCGGTGGCGCTGCCGTTGGGGCTGATTCTGGGATACGGGCTGGTGCATTCGCTGGGCAAGGCGCTGCACGAATTGCGGTTCGTGCTGTACGGCCCGATCGAGCAGCGGTTGATGCGGAGCGTCGGACTGGCGGTGTTCCGCCATATCCACGAACTGAGCCTGCACTATCACATCTCGCGGCGCACCGGGCAGGTCAGCCGCATCATGGACAACGGCACGCGCGGCATCGAGCGCATCCTGTCGAGCATGATCTTTATGATCCTGCCGCTGGTGGCGGAGATTTTCTTCATTGTCGGCGTGCTGTTGAACCAGTTCGACAGCCTGTATACGACGCTGATTCTGGGCACGTTCGTGTTATATGGCGCCGCGCTGGTCGTCGGATCGGAGTGGATGCGCAAGCACATGCGCCGCGCCGTCGTCGAGGGCTCGGCGGCCCACGGCAAGGCGGTGGACAGCATCCTGAATTATGAGACGGTGAAGTATTTCGGCAACGAGGAGCATGTGTCGGATCGATACGACACTGCCCTTGCCGAGGTGGAGCGGTTGACGGTGCGGGCGATGTACGTGCGTTCGATCACCGGCATGATCCAGGTGCTGATTTTGGGCGGCGGGCTGACCGGCATGGTGGTGCTGGCCGGGAGCCAGGTGGCGTCGGGCGCGATCACGGTCGGCGGGTTCGTGCTGGTGAACACCTATCTGTTGCAGATTCTGCGGCCGCTGGATCGCATGGGGAACATCTATCGCGGATTGAAGCAGGCGTTCACCGAACTGGAGCAGATGATGGCGCTGTTGCGGGAGGCGCCCGACATCGACGACGTGCCGGACGCCGCCGAATTGCCGGCCGGCGACGGCCACATCGCCTTTCGCGACGTGACCTTTGCCTATGACCCGCGCCGGCCGGTGTTGAAGAACGTGACGTTCGAGGTGCCGGCGGGCGAGACGCTGGGGGTGGTGGGGGCGACCGGGGCCGGCAAGACAACGGTGGGGCGGTTGTTGTTCCGGTTCTATGACCCGACCGGCGGCGCGATTGCACTGGACGGCGCCGACATCCACGGCGTGTCGCTGGCATCGCTGCGCGCGGCAATCGGCGTCGTGCCGCAGGACACGGTGCTGTTCAATGATTCGCTGTATTACAACATCGCCTTTGGCCGCCCCGGCAGCAGCCGCGAGGAGGTCGAGCGGGCGGCAAGGCTGTCGCATATCGACGAGTTCATCGCCAGCCTGCCGGACGGATACGACACGATTGTCGGCGAACGCGGGTTGAAGCTGTCCGGGGGCGAAAAGCAGCGGGTGGCGATCGCCCGGGCGATCTTGAAGAATCCGCGGGTGTTTTTGTTCGACGAGGCGACCTCGGCGCTGGATACGCGCACCGAGCGGATGATTCAGGAGAATCTGCGCGAGGTGAGCCGGGGCACGACGACGGTGATCATCGCCCACCGCCTGTCGACGGTGGTCCATGCCGACCAGATCCTGGTGCTGGACGAGGGCGAGGTGGTCGAACACGGCACCCACGACGCGCTGTTGCGCGACGGCGGCCGCTATGCGGCGCTGTGGGCGCGGCAGCAGCAGCGGATCGAACTGGACGCTGCGGATTAGGCGGATGGGCGGCGGCGGAGGACCAGTACCCAGATCACGACGGCGGCGAGGGCAAGGCCGTACCAGGTGATCGCGTAGGCGAGGTGGGTGTTGCGCAGCTCCGGCAGGCCGGCGGCGCCGACCGGCAGGCCGCCGGGATTGGCGGTGTCGACGGCGACCAGGATCGCCGGACGGTAGAACGTGCCGTCACGGGCGCTCATCGCCGGGAAATCGACGACATACCAGATGTTCTGCTCCGGTTCGTTGTCCGGCGTGTAGGGGCCGGGGACGTCGAGGTCGGTGCGGACGAAGCCGGTGACGGTGACCTGGCCCGCGACCTGGCCCGCCGTACGGGTGGCGGGATCCTTGCGGTCGACGGGCACCCAGCCGCGATCGACCAGCACCGGCCCGCCGCCTTGGTCGGGCTGCAACGGCGTCAGGATGTCGTAGCCCGCAGCGCCGTCGCGAATCGACCATAGATGAAACTCGCGGTCGTGTTCGAAGGCGCCGGTTTCAAAGACCCGGCGCCAGCCCGCGCGCGCGAGCTGGGTATCGCGGGTCGGCAGCCGGACCGGCTCCTGGGCGTAGTTGAATTCGCGCAGTTCGATCTGCGCCGTCTTCCAGCCGAGGCGCTGGACCTGCCAGGTGCCGAGCCAAAGCAGCGCGACGACAACCGGCGTGACCACAAAGATGGACGTGAGGACGACGGCGCGGCGGCTCATGGGGCGCGGTCGGTGAGGTCGTCGCCCGCATTGTTGTGAAAGTGCGAGGCGAAGAACAGCGACTTGAACAGCGGCAACAGCACCAGCGACAGAATTACGATGGTCGGCAGCCAGATGACTGCGTGGAGCCAGTAGGGCGGGCGGTAGGCGACCTCGACCCACAGGGCGGCGAACACGACCGCGAAGCCGACGACAAGGATGACGAAGATCGCCGGGCCGTCACCGGGCGATGCCGCCGCGAGCCTGGTCCCGCAACGCGAGCAGGTGTCGGCGATGTTCAGGTAGCTGGAAAAGAGTTTCCCCTCTCCGCAGGCCGGGCAACGCAGCGTGAGGCCGGCGCGGAGAGGGGAAGGACGGGAGGACGTATCGGTGCCTCTAGTGAATGCTGGTCGCGCCCGAGGCGGTCCACCAGTAGACGAACGTGAACAGGAACAGCCACACCACGTCGACGAAGTGCCAGTACCAGGCCGCCGCCTCGAACCCGAAGTGATGATCGGGGGTGAAGTGGCCCTTGTAGGAGCGGAACAGGCACACCGCGAGGAAGACCGTGCCGATGATCACATGGGCGCCGTGGAAGCCGGTGACCATGAAGAACGTCGTGCCGTAGATGCCGCCGGTGATGCTGAACGGCGCGTTCATATATTCATACGCCTGGAACGCGGTGAAGATCGCCCCCAGGGCGACGGTCACCCACAGGCCCATGATCAGGCCCTTGCGGTCGTTCTTCTTCAGGGCGTGGTGCGCCCAGGTGACGGTGACGCCCGACGACAACAGGATGATCGTGTTCAGGATCGGGATTTTCCACGGATTGAAGATCGTCACGCCTTCGGGCGGCCAGTGGAAGCCCATCTGCTCGGTCGGGTAGATCGCGGCGTTGAAGAACGCCCAGAACCACGCGAAGAAGAACATCACCTCGGAGGCGATGAACATCGCCATGCCATAGCGCAGGCTGAGCTGCGGCACCGGGCCGTGGTGTCCGCCTTCGGCCTCGATGACCACCTGCCGCCACCAACCGAACATCGTGTAGAGCACCAGCAGCGCGCCGAGCGGGAACAACCACGCGGTCACGTCGTGCATGTACATGATGAAACCGGCGGCCAGCACGCCGGCGGAGATCGCACCGACGATCGGCCACCCGCTGGGTTCGACCATGTGATAGGGATGGTTGCTTTCGGTCGCCATGATTGTCGTCTCCAGAACCTGTTGCTCGTTGTACGGTCAGTGCGCCCCGCCGGCGCGCGCCGGCGTCGCCGGCCGGACCACCGCGGGATCGACGGCAGCTTCGGCACCGCCGGTTTCGAAGAACGTATAGGAAAGCGTGATGCGATTCACTTCGGCCAGGTCGCGGTCGTCGAGGATCGCCGGATCGACGAAGAACGCCACCCCCATATCCACCGACTGGCCCGGTTGCAGCGTCTGCTCGGTAAAGCAGAAGCACGCCACCTTGGAAAAGTATTTGCCGGCCTTGGCCGGAGATACGTTGAACGTGGCCGTACCGGTGATCGCGCGGGCGGTGGGATTGGCCGCGGTGTAAAATGCGAGGCCTTCTTCGCCGACGCGAACGTCGACGCGGCGCTGGGCGGGACGGAAATCCCACGGCAGCGCGCCCGAAACGTTGGCGTCGAACTCGACCGTGATGATGCGTTCGCCGGTCACGCCGGGGGCGGCGGCGGCGACGTTGGTCGCGCCGCCGTAGCCGGTGACCTGGCAGAACAGCCGGTATAACGGCACCGAGGCATAGGCGGCGCCGACCATGGCGACGACGACGCCCGTGGCGACCAGCGCGACGAGCCGGTTGCGGTTCTGCAGACTGTTTGCCGACGCCGCCATCAATACCCTCGAATCCGCACCATCGTCACCACGAACACCAGCAACACGAACACGCCGAGGCCGATGCCGACCAGGCGGTTCTTGGCGCGGCGCCCGGAGTTCGAACCGGTCATGCCCCGGCCCCGCCGCCGACCAGCAGGAACGCAAACAACAGGAACAGGTACAGGATCGAAAACCCGTACAGGCGTTGCGGCCAGACCGGCTCGGGCCGCCGCCACACCAGTACCGCAAAGGCGATGAACATCAGGCCCAGCGCCGTCGCCGCCGCGGCGTACAGCGGGCCGGCGATGCCGGTCGCCCACGGCAGCAAACCGGCGCCAGCGACAAGGAAGCTGTAGATCAGAATCTCGCGCCGGGTGCGCGCTTCACCGGCCACGACCGGCAGCATCGGCACGCCGGACTTTTTGTATTCGCCGCTCTTGAGCAGCGCCAGGGCCCAGAAGTGCGGCGGCGTCCAAAGGAAAATCAGCGCGAACAGCGCGGCGGCACCCCACCCGAGGCTGCCGGTCGCGGCCGCCCAGGCGACCACCGGCGGCAAGGCGCCGGCGGCGCCGCCGATGACGATGTTCTGGGGCGTGCGGCGCTTCAGCCACATCGTGTAGACGACGATATAGAAGGCGATCGTGAACGCCAGCAGGCCGGCGGCAAGCCAGTTGACCAGCACGCCCAGCGTCATCACCGACGCCATCGACAGGCCGAGGCCGAGACCGAGGGCGTCGCCCCGCGACACCCGGCCGGCCGGGATCGGTCGACCGGCGGTCCGCTCCATCAATGCATCGATATCGGCGTCGTACCACATGTTCAGCGCGCCCGACGCCCCGGCGCCGACGGCGATGCACAGCACCGCCATGAAGCCGAGGACCGGATGGACGGCGCCGGGGGCGACGACCAGGCCGGTCAGGGCGGTGAATACGACCAGCGACATCACCCGCGGTTTCAGCAGGGCGAGGTAGTCGCGCACCTCCGCCTCCCCCGCCCAGGTCGGGGCGGAGGCGGGGAGGTCCGGATTGGCGTTTGCGCCGGCCACGAGGGGGGAGGTACCGCCGGCCGGTCAGACCCGCGGCATGACCTCGTGGGTGTGATGCGGCGCCGGCGAGGCCACGGTCCATTCGAGGGTCGTCGCGCCTTCGCCCCAGTAGTTGGCTTCGACCGGCTCGCCGGAGCGGATCGTCCGGATCGCGATGTAGACGAACAGCAGCGCCGACGCGAAGGCGATATACGCGCCCACCGTCGAGATCATGTTCCACGGTGCGAAGGCATCCGGATAGTCCGGAATGCGGCGCGGCATGCCCGCCAGGCCCGAGAAGTGCATCGGGAAGAAGGTCAGGTTGACGCCGATCATCGTCAGCCAGAAGTGCCATTTGCCGAGGGTTTCGGGATACTGGCGGCCGCACATCTTGCCGATCCAGTAGTACCAGCCGGCGAAGATGCCGAACATCGCGCCCATCGCCATCACGTAATGGAAATGGCCGACGACGTAGTAGGTATCGTGGAAGGCCGTCGTCAGCGGCGAACTCGCCAGCACGACGCCGGTGACTCCGCCGACCGTGAACATGAAGATCATGCCCACCGCCCACAGCATCGGCGTCTTGAACTCGATCGAGCCGCCCCACATCGTCGCGAGCCAGCTGAAGATCTTGACGCCGGTCGGCACCGCGATGACGAGCGTCGCGGCGAGGAAGTACGCCTCGGTATCGACGCCCATGCCGGACGTGTACATGTGGTGCGCCCACACGATGAAGCCGACCGCGCCGATCGCAACCATCGCGTAGGCCATGCCCAGGTAGCCGAAGATCGGCTTTTTCGAGAACGTCGACACCACATGGCTGACGATGCCGAACGACGGCAGGACCAGGATGTAGACCTCGGGGTGGCCGAAGAACCAGAACAGGTGCTGGTAGAGCAGCGGATCGCCGCCGCCGGCGGCGTCATAGAACGACGTGCCGAAATTGCGGTCGGTCAGCAGCATCGTGATCGCGCCCGCCAGGACCGGCAGCGACAACAGCAGCAGGAACGTGGTCACCAGGATCGACCAAACGAACAACGGCATCTTGTGCAGCGTCATGCCCGGCGCCCGCATGTTGAAGATCGTCGTGATGAAGTTGATCGACGAAAGGATCGACGACGCGCCGGCGAGATGGAGCGAAAGGATCGCCATGTCCACCGATGCCCCCGGATGCCCGGAGGTCGACAGCGGCGCGTAGACGGTCCAGCCGGTGCCGGCGCCGCCGCCGATGAACGGCGACAGGCCCAGCAGAAGGGCCGACGGGATCAGCAGCCAGAACGCGATGTTGTTGACCCGCGGGAAGGCCACGTCCGGCGCGCCGATCATCAGCGGCATCATCCAGTTGCCGAAGCCGCCGATCAGCGCCGGCATGATCAGAAAGAAGACCATGATCAGGCCGTGGGCCGTGGTCAGCACGTTGAAGAAATGATAGTCGCCGCCAAGAATGCCGTCGCCCGGCGACGCCAGCTCCATCCGCATCAGGACGGAGAACAGACCACCGACCAATCCCATCACCACGGCGAAGATCAGATACATCGTGCCGATGTCTTTGTGGTTGGTGGAATAGACCCACCGGCGCCACCCCGTCGGCTTGTGATCGTGCCCTTCGTGTCCGTGCGCGTGCGCTTCGCTCATTGTGCTTCCCCGTACTTATGAATGCTGTTCGAGCAGGTTGGTCTGTCTAGAAGGCGGGATACATTGCCGCGAGTTCGGCGATCCGTGTCTCGAACTCCGCCCGCGACACCACGTCCACCGCAATCGGCATAAAGCCGTGGTAAACGCCGCAAAGTTCCGAACACTGGCCGAAGAACGAACCTTCGCGCGTCGCGACGAACCAGGTTTCGAGAATGCGCCCGGGAACTGCGTCGAGCTTGACGCCGAATGCCGGCATCGCCCACGCGTGGATCACGTCCTGGGACGTGACCTGGAGGCGGACCAGCGTGTTGACCGGCACGACGACACGATTGGAGGTTTCCAGCAACCGCTGGTCCCCGGGCCCCGCCTCGGCCAGGCAATAGGTCGTCGGCCCGGCGGCGCAGAACGCGTCCATGCCCTGCACGCCGTGGTCGGGATAGTCGTACATCCAGGCCCACTGGAACGCGGTGGCCTTGATCGTCATCTCGCCGTCGACCTGGATGCCGTAGCGCTCCTGCACCAGCTCTGGCGTCGGCACGACATCCTGTTCGTACAGAAGGCGCAGCGACGGGATCGCCATCACGACCAGAATGATGATCGGGATCACGGTCCAGATCACCTCGAGCGTCGTGTTGTGGGTGTTCTTCGACGGAACCGGGTTCGATTTCGAATTGAAGCGCCACATGATGTAGAGCAGCAGCGCCAGCACGAATGCCGAAATGGCGGTGATCAGCACCAGCATGAGATTATGAAAGCCGACGATGTTTTCCATCACCGGCGTCGCCGGGTCCTGGAACACCATCTGCCATTCACGCGACACGCCGAGGTCCGCCGCCGTCGCTGCACCGGCAAGTACAAATGTCGTTGCGACCGACGCGGCCAAAGCCGAAGCTGATTTCCGTACGCTCATTCTGTTGCGCCCCCTGTGGCGAATCCCGACATGGCAATTTCAAACCGGTCTGTCCCAACGTGGCAGACCAAACGTAGCAAACCGAACCACGTGGCAAACCGAACCACGTGGCAAACCGAACCACGTGGCAAACCGAACCACGTGGCAAACCGAACCGAACCCGCCGCCGCCGCCCGATCAGGTCAGGCCGCGATCGCCCGCCGGTCGGCGGCAAGGAAGCAATGCGCCCCCCGAGGCTCGCGGCGACACTACAGCACGGGTTTGTGACCTCCCACCCTTTTTCAGGAGCGCCGTTTCGCCCCCGCGGCGCCGACCGGGAACGGTCCGGCGGCACGAAACGATAGAAAACCGCAGGTTTCGGACATTTTCGGCCAGCGGCCGCGACATTTTGTCGCATGCTGTGCCAAAATGTCGCAGGCGAGACGGCGTTTGGCGACGGTAAGCGGCGCAACCGGGGTGGCAATCACCGCCGCCGCGCCTATCTTGTGAGGGTTCCAGTGGATCAAACCAAACACTTGAAGCCGGCAATGCCTACGGACGTACCGCATAACGTCTTCAAGTGCTTGGAAACCTTGATCCATCAACAAATGGGCTCGTGGTACGAAGCGCTGGATTCGTACCACCAGGTTCCCTGCTGCGGAGAGAACGATGGCCGACGCCGGCAAGGCTGAAGAGTTCCTGTTTCAACGGTCCGGCCTGGACCGTCGACGGGTTGAGCGCGTGGTCGACGACGCCCTGGCCGGCGCCGACGACGGCGAGATGTTTCTGGAATACCGGCAGTCGGAGAGCTTTAACTGGGACGACGGGCGTCTAAAATCGGCGACGTTCGATACCTCGCAGGGGTTTGGGCTGCGCGCCGTCGCCGGTGAGAGCACCGGCTATGCCCATGCGTCGGAGCTGGACGTGGCGGCGATGGTGCGCGCCGCCGACGCCGTCGGCGCGGTGAAGGCGGGGCACGCCGGCACCTATGCCGAGGCCCCGGCTGGAACCAACCGGCACTATTACCGCGACGACAATCCGCTGGAGGAAGTGCCGTTCGCCGACAAGGTCAAGCTGCTGGCCGAAATCGACGCCTATGCCCGCGGCCGCGACCCGCGGGTGTGCCAGGTTTCGGCTTCGCTGCTGTCGTCGTGGCAGGTGGTGGAGATCCTGCGCGCCGGCGGCGCCCGGGCCGGGGATATCCGGCCGCTGGTGCGGCTGAACGTGCAGGTGGTGATGGAACACGGCGACCGCCAGGAAAGCGGATCCTATGGCGCCGGCGGCCGCACGCCGTATCGGGCGTTCATCGGCGCGGACGCCTGGCGCGCCGACGTCGACGAGGCGATCCGCCAGGCCGCCGTGAACCTGGATTCAGTCCCCGCCCCCGCCGGGGAGATGGACGTGGTGCTGGGGCCGGGGTGGCCCGGCATCCTGTTGCACGAAGCCATCGGTCACGGGCTGGAGGGCGATTTCAACCGCAAGAAGACCAGCGCGTTTTCCGCCTTGATGGGCGAGCGGGTGGCGGCGAAGGGCGTCACGGTGGTCGACGACGGCACGATGGACGGTCGCCGCGGCAGCCTGACCATCGACGACGAGGGCACGCCGACCCAGCGCACGGTGCTGATCGACGACGGCATTCTGGTCGGCTACATGCACGACCGCATGAACGCGCGGCTGATGGGCATGCAGCCGACCGGCAACGGCCGCCGCCAGGACTTTGCCCATTCGCCGATGCCGCGCATGACCAACACCGTGATGGAATCCGGCGACCGCGACCCGGACGAGATTCTGGCCTCGGTCAAGAACGGCGTCTATGCGGTCGCGTTCGGCGGCGGCCAGGTGGATATCGTGTCGGGCAAGTTCGTGTTCAGTTGCACCGAGGCGTATCAGATCCGGAACGGCAAGGTCGGCGCGCCGATCAAGGGGGCGACGCTGATCGGCAACGGCCCCGACGTGCTGACCCGGGTGTCGATGGTCGGCAACGACATGAAGCTGGACCCCGGCATCGGCACCTGTGGCAAGAACGGCCAGGGCGTGCCGGTCGGGGTCGGACAGCCGACGATGCTGGTCAACGGATTGACGGTCGGCGGCACTTCGACCGGCAAGCGCGGCCGCAAGCGCGCCGCCTGAGGCGCGCCGCCTAAGGCGCAGATCCTGGGGGTCGCGGGCCGGTACGGATTGACCGGCGCCGCCGCGCGTCTATGGCGCGGAATCAGTAGGCGAACTCGGTGAACAGCGGATCGACGCTGCCGTGCCAGCGACCGTTGTAGAGCGCCAGCAGGTCGTCGGCCGGAGTGCGGCCAGAGTCGAGAATCCCGTGCAGCGATTCGAGGTAGCGGGTTTCGCTGCGGCCACGGGAGCCGATGACATTGCGGCGGCGCAGGCCTTCTTCGGACAGTTGCAGCACGACCGTCGCGAGATCGGCGACGGTGGGGCCGGGGCCGCCTTCGGGCACGCGCGCCGCCAGCGCCCGCGCCGGCGTTTCCGCAGCGAGGCGGGCGCGGTCTTCGGCGGTCCAGCGCTTGATCAGATCCCACGCGCCGTCGAGGGACGCGCTGTCGTACAGAAGCCCGACCCAGAACGCCGGCAGCGCGCAGATGCGCGCCCACGGGCCGGCGTCGGAGCCGCGCATTTCGAGGAACTGCTTCATGCGGACGTCGGGGAACAACGTCGACAGGTGCAACTCCCAGTCGCCGAGGCCGGGCCGTTTGCCCGGCAGGACTTCGAGCCGGCCGGCGAGGAATTCGCGGAAAGTCTGGCCGCGCGCCGGAATGTAGGCGCCGCCGCGCTTGACGAAATACATCGGCACGTCGAGCGCCCAGTCGGCGTAGCGTTCGAACCCCATGCCGTCTTCGAACACGAAGGCGGGCGCGCCGGTGCGGGCGGGATCGGTATCGGTCCACATCGCCGCGCGGCTGCTGAGGAGGCCGGACGGCTTGCCGTCGACGAACGGCGAGTTGGCGAACAACGCCGTCGCCACCGGTTGCAGCGCCAGCGCGACGCGGAACTTCTTGACCATGTCGGCTTCGGAGCCGAAGTCGAGGTTGACCTGCACCGTCGCGGTGCGGAACATCATGTCGAGGCCGTGGGCGCCGACCGTCGGCATGTACTTTTCCATCACCCGGTAGCGCGCCTTTGGCATGCGCGGCATCTCCGCCTGCGGCCATTTGGGATGGAAGCCGGCGCCGAAGAAGCCGACGCCCAAGTCTTCGGCGACCTGCTTGACCTGGCGCAGGTGGTCGTTCACTTCGATGCAGGTTTCGTGCAGAGACGCCAGCGGCGCGCCCGACAATTCGAGCTGGCCCCCCGGCTCCAGCGTGATCGACTGGCCCGCCCGGGCCAGCGCGATGACGTTGCCGTCCTCGAGAATCTGCCGCCAGCCGAAGCGCTCCGCCAGACCTTCGAGCACCGCCCGCACCCCGGCCTCGCCCTGGTACGGCAGCGGCGCCAGTGTCTTCAAATCGTAGCCGAACTTTTCGTGTTCGGTGCCGATGCGCCAGTCCGCCGGGAGCTTTTGTCCGGCTTCGAGGAAGGCGACGAGGTCCGCCGCGCCCTCTACGGGAGGGGCCGGGTCGACGAGCACGTTCATGCGGGTCCGTCTGGTTCGGGTCGCGGCAGGGCCGCCCTTTGATCGATAGAAGTGGTATGCGCTGCCAAAAACACAAGCCCGCGCCCGCCAAGACGGCCGGATCCTGGCGTTTCAGCCGGCCCGGATGCTGATATACACCTGGGACGATGGCCGCGCATCCAGAACCAGAGCCCGTGGCGGCCGGCGCCCCCGGCGAGGACCCGAGCGCCGATGCCGCCGCCGGCAACTGGGTCGACGCGATCGCCCCCCGGCGCTTGCGGCCCTATTTACGGCTGGCGCGGGCCGACCGGCCGATCGGCGCCTGGCTGCTGTTGTGGCCGGCATGGTGGTCGGTGGCGCTGGCGGCGCGGGAAGCGCCGGTCGGGTGGCGGTGGGCGGTCACCGGCGCCGGGGCCAATGCCGAGGGCGCGCCGGACCCGATTCTGTTGTTGTTGCTGTTGGTCGGCGCGTTCGCGATGCGGAGCGCCGGGTGCATATATAATGACATCGTCGACCGCGACCTGGACGCCCGGGTGGCGCGGACGCGGTCGCGGCCCATCGCGTCGGGGCAGATCAGCGTCGCCGCGGCAGTCGTGTATGCGGCGGTGTTGACGCTGATCGGGCTGGCGGTGTTGCTGACCTTCAACCGCTTTGCGATCCTGCTCGGGGCCGCGTCGCTGGCCATCGTCGCCGTCTATCCGTTTGCGAAGCGATTCACCGATTGGCCGCAGCTTGTGCTGGGCCTCGCGTTCAATTGGGGGGCGCTGCTGGGCTGGGCGGCGTTCACCGGCGCGTTGAGCTGGGCGCCGCTGTGGCTGTACCTGGGCGGCATCGCCTGGACCCTGGGCTATGACACGATCTATGCGCTGATGGACCGGGACGACGACCGCGCCGCCGGGGTCAAATCGAGCGCGCTGGCGCTGGGATCACGGACGCGGATCGCGGTGGCCGGATTCTATGGGCTGGCGATGGCCGGGTTCGCCGCCGCCGCGTGGAGCGCCGGGGTGGCGATGGCGCCGTTCGCCGCCGTGATGGTGGCGGCGGCCGCGCAACTGGCGTGGCAGGTGATCGACCTGAAGCCCGACGACGCCGCCGACTGTTTGTCGAAGTTCCGGTCGAACCATCTGTTCGGCATGCTGGTGTTCGCCGCGATCATCACCGGCCACGTGTTCGCCGCCCAGGTGTTGGGCGCCTCCGGTGAGGCCGATGCCGTATTCTTCTCTGCGTGAGTTCGTAACGCGACTGGAGGATGCGGGCCGGTTGGTGCGCGTCACCGAGCCGGTGTCGACCGTGCTGGAGATGACCGAAATCCAGACGCGGTTGCTGGCCGAGGGTGGACCGGCGGTGCTGTTCGAGCATGTGATTCGCGGCGACGGGACGCGGTCGGACATGCCGGTGCTGGTAAACCTGTTCGGCACCACCGAACGCGTCGCCTGGGGCATGGACCGCGAGCCGGGGGAGTTGCGCGAACTGGGCGAGATGCTGGCGTTTCTGCGCCAGCCGGAGCCGCCGGGGGGCTGGCGCGAAGCGGTGGCGATGGTGCCGATTCTGAAGACCGCGATGCAGATGCGGCCGGGTGTGCGGGCGCGCGGCGCGCCGTGCCAGCAAATCGTCTGGCGCGGCGACGAAATCGATCTGGGGCGGCTGCCGGTGCAGACCTGTTGGCCCGGCGAGCCGGCGCCGTTGATTACCTGGCCGCTGGTGGTGACCAAGGGCCCCGGCGACGCGGCCGAGGATTCGGCCAACGTCGGCATCTATCGCATGCAGGTGACCGGGCCAAGGACGACGCTGATGCGCTGGCTGAAACATCGCGGCGGCGCGCAGCACCACGGCCGCTGGAAAGAGACGAAGCGCGAACCGCTGCCGGCCGCGGCGGTGATCGGCGCCGACCCCGGCATGATCCTGGCGGCGGTGACGCCGGTGCCGGACACGATGTCGGAGTTTGCCTTCGCCGGGCTGTTGCGCGGCAAGCGAGTCGAGCTGGTCGATTGCGTCAGCCAGCCGTTGCAGGTGCCGGCCGACGCCGAGATCGTGCTGGAGGGCACCGTGTCGCTGGACGAGTTCGGCGACGAGGGGCCGTATGGCGATCACACCGGGTTCTATAACGCGGTGGAGCAGTTTCCGGTGTTTACCCTGACCGCGATGACGATGCGCCGCGACCCGATCTATCTGTCGACATTCACCGGCCGCCCGCCGGACGAACCGAGCGTGCTGGGCGCGGCGCTGAACGATGTGTTCGTGCCGCTGTTGCAGCAGCAGTTTCCCGACATCGTCGATTTCTGGCTGCCGCCGGAGGCGTGCAGCTATCGCATCGCCGTCGTGTCGATCCGCAAGCGCTATGCCGGCCAGGCCAAGCGCACGATGATGGCGGTGTGGTCGTATCTGCGCCAATTTCTGTACACGAAGTGGGTCATCGTCGTGGACGAGGACATCGACGCGCGCTCGTGGGCCGATGTGATGTGGGCGGTGTCCGTCAACATGGACCCGGCGCGGGATATCACCATCATCGAAAACACGCCGATCGATTATCTGGACTTTGCGTCGCCGCAATCGGGGCTGGGGTCCAAGATCGGCCTGGACGCGACGACGAAGATCGGGCCGGAAACCACGCGGCCGTGGGGAACGCCAATCCGCATGGACGCCGACGTGATCGCGACGGTGACCAAAAAATGGCCGCGCCTGGGGCTGCCGGGGACCGGCCGGCCGATCTGGAAATGAGCGCCGTCGCCGGGCGGGCCGCGGTGGTGACCGGCGCCAACGCCGGCATCGGTTTCGAGACCGCCCGCGGCCTGGCCGCTGAAGGCGCACAGGTGGCGATGGTGTGCCGCGACGAGAAGCGCGGCGCGGCCGCCCGGCAGGCGATCATCGCCGCGACCGGCAACGAAGGCGTTTCGTTGTTCCTCGCCGACCTGGGCGTGCTGGCCGACGTGCGCCGCGTGGCGGCGGAGATCGCCGCGGCGATGCCCGCGATCGCCGTGCTGATCCACAACGCCGGAACCGCGCAGGCGCGGCGCGCGGTCACGGCGGACGGACTTGAGATGACGTTCGCGGTCAACCATCTGGGGCCGTTTCTGTTGACCCATCTGTTGCTGGAACAGGTGAAGGCGGCGGCGCCGTCGCGAATCATCACCGTCGCCTCGGCCGCGCATCGCCGCGGCCGCATCGACTTCGGCGATTTGCAGCACACGCGCCGGTACGGGGTGCTGCGCGCCTATGCGGCATCGAAGCTGGCGAACATCCTGTTCACCCGCGAACTGGCGCGGCGGTTGAAAGGCACCGGCGTCGTCGCCAATTGCGTCCACCCCGGTACCGTCAATACCAGCATCTGGCAGGTGAACTGGATCGCCCGCACGCTGGCGCCGCTGGTCGGTGGTCTGTTGCGAACCCCGGCGGAAGGCGCGGCGACGGTGCTGTTCGCGGCGATGGACCCGGCCGCCGCGGACGTGAGCGGGGTGTATTTCGCCGACAACGCGCCGACGCCGACGACCC
>JAQBXG010000230.1 GCA_027625125.1 Pseudomonadota bacterium | reverse complement strand
GGCCGCCGCGTCCGCCATCGCGGGCGCGACCGGCCGGGCCGTGCGGGCGAACTTCACCGACGCCGCCCTGGGCCGGGCGGCGGCGGACGCGGTCGCCACCGAGGCGGGGCCACCGTACTACCGGTTCTTGCGGTCGCGGGTGCTGGATTGCGGCGCAGCGCCGCAAACGACCTGGCTCGACCGCATCTGAGCGCGGAGCCTTGCCGATAGGCAATTCCTTCCGGTTTTACCCGGCAGGAGTTGCCGGGTAGGCCGAAACTGCCGAGGGTTTGCCGCCCGCCGGAATGTGAAAACTTCACAATAGCTTGGATTTGCCGCCCCCTTTCGGGCTGGCACGGCCGTTGCTTCGTAGCCTCCGGGTGCAAAAGCTCCCTCCGCGCAGAACGCCGGGCAGTTCCCAAAACAGGGAGAGCCAGCGATGGCGATGTCAGTCAACACGAACGCCGGCGCGATGATCGCGCTGCAAAGCCTATCGAGCACTTCGCGTTCGTTGAACACGACCCAGTTGCGCGTCACCACAGGTCTGAAAGTGAACGGACCAAAGGACGACGCCGCGACCTTTGCCATTGCCCAAAACATGCGCGGCGACATCGCCGGCATGAACGCGGTCAAGACCAATCTGGCGCTGGGCCAGTCGATCACCAATGTCGCCATCGATGCCGGCAAGGCGATTGCCGACATTCTGACCGAAATGAAGGCGAAATCGGTGCAGGCCAGCCAGGAAGGTCTGGACACGAACTCCTACACGGCGTTGAACGAGGAGTTCACCGCGCTTCGCGCCCAGATCGAATCCATCGTCGCCACTGCGGAATTCAACGGCAAGAATCTTGTGACGTCGAATGCGACGAACCTGAAGGTTCTCAGCACCGTCGACGGCAGTACGATCACCGTCACCAAACAGGCGATCGACGCAACGACGATCGGCATTCGCACCGCCGCGCTGACCAACGCCACACAGGCGGGAACGGCGCTGACCGCGGTCAGTCAGGCGATCATCACGGTTTCAAACGCGCTTGCCTCGCTCGGCTCGTCGGCGAAGCGTGTGGACATCCAGGCCGAATTCACCGGCAAGCTGATGGACATCCTGAAACAGGGTGTCGGCAACCTGGTGGATGCGGACCTGGCCGAAGAAAGCGCTAATCTGCAGGCGTTGCAGATCAAGCAGCAGCTGGGCGTGCAGGCGCTGGCGATCGCCAATGCCGGCCCGACCAGCGTCCTCGCCCTGTTCCAATAAGAGATATGGAATAGATTTCATCCACCGTCGAGAAGAATTCCGGCAGAGATATGGCACTGAAAATCACACTGAAGCCTGGCGAAAAATTCGTCATCAACGGAGCAGTCGTCGTCAACGGAGACCGTCGCACCAGCGTACTGATTCAGAACAAGGTTTCGATTCTTCGGGAAAAAGACGTGATGCTTCCCGATGAAGCGAATACCCAGGTAAAGCGGATCTATTTCAACGTAATGATGATGTACCTCGACGACACCGACCACGAAAAATACCTGGAAGAGTTCTCACAGCGGGTTACGGAGTTCATGCAAGCCATCACCAACCAGCAGGCCTTGGCCAAATGCGTGAACATCGTCGAGGATGTGAACGCTGGCCGCTTCTATACCGCGCTGATGAACTGCAAGAGCCTGCTGCCATTCGAAAAGGAAAGGCTGGAATATGTTGCGCACTGAGCATTCTCGGGTTCAGACCGAATCCGAAAGCCCGCGCGAGACCGAGTACCGATTGTTCTCGGAGGTGACGCGGGTGCTGATGTCCGTCGGCGCCAGCGACCGTTCCAGCGAAGAGTTCCGCCAGGCCATCGACCGCAACCGTCGTCTATGGGCGGCGTTGCGCGCGGATCTGGAATCCGAGGCGAACTGGCTGGCGCGGGATCTGAAGGCGAAGTTGATTTCATTGGCTTTGTGGGTCGACCGCCATTCGGAAATAGTGCTTGATTCGCAAGCCGAAGTCGGCCCCCTGATCGCCGTGAACCGCACGATCATGGAAGGGCTGGTGACCTGAGGCCGGAGGAGGCCCTACGGTCACTCACGAAAATGCGGTCGAAACTTTAACAAGGGCAATCTGGCATTTGCTAGGTGAAAGACATGGTACAGAGCGTCACTACACCAGGCGTGTCTCCGGTCATCTACCCGGCCAAACCGGCGCAGAATACGTCGCAGCCGCACACGGCGGCGGATTCGGCCAAGGGTGCGGCGCCGGCGCTGGCGCCGAACGCAGGCCAGGGTCAGCCGGTCCACCAGGCGCCGCGGGCGGACGCGGATAAGCGTCAGGCGGAGGAGCGAGCCAAGGATCGCCAGGCTCAATCCGCGCCACCGAGCACGCAGCTCAGCATCGCGCTGGACAAGGCGGCGAACCGCTATGTCTACAAGGGCGTTGAGCAAGGCTCCCAGGAAGTACGGGACCAATGGCCGAGCGAGCAGGCGCTGAAGCAGCTTGCGTTGCTGCGGGAAATGACAGGGAAGATGTTCGACGAAGAAACCTGATCGGGAAACCCTGATCGGCTTTGCGAAC
>JAQBXG010000013.1 GCA_027625125.1 Pseudomonadota bacterium | reverse complement strand
AAACGACCGCGATCTAGGCGGCTTTTTCCAGTTTCGCCGACCACTTGCCGAGGGCCGCCGCCGAGTTCATCGCGGCGCGGTGCGACAGGGCTTTTTGGCCGCCGCCGGCGTTTTCGGCCTTGCCGGCCCACGTGTGCAGCGCGGAGTGTTGCAGGGCGCGACCGTAGGAGTAGCTGAGCGGCCACGGAGCTGTCCCGAGCTTGTTCATCGCGTCGAGGTGGGCGGTGGCCGCTTCTTCGGACTGGCCGCCCGAAAGGAACGCGATGCCCGGCACGGCCGACGGAACGCGGCGCTTCAGCGTGTTCACGGTCCATTCGGCGACCTGTTCGACGCCGGCCTGCTGCGGGCAATCAAGTGCGGAAATCACCATGTTCGGCTTGAGGATCATGCCTTCGAGCAGGATGCCCTGGTCGATCAGCGCGTTGAACACGACTTGCAGCGTTGCCTCGGTCACGTCGCGGCAGGTTTCGATCGTATGGGCGCCGTCCATCAGCACCTCAGGCTCGACGATCGGCACCAGGCCCGCCTCCTGGGCGAGGGCGGCATAGCGCGCGAGCGCATGGGCGTTCACGCTGATGCAATTTGCGGTGGGAATGCCGTCGCCGATCGTGATGACCGCGCGCCACTTGGTGAACTTTGCACCCAGTTTGACGTATTCGTTGAGCCGGCCCCGAAGCCCGTCCAGGCCCTCGGTGATCTTCTCATTCGGGGAGCCGGCGAGCGCCTTTGCGCCCGTGTCGACCTTGATCCCCGGCAGGATGTCCTGTTCGCTGAGAACCTGAACGAACGTCCGACCGTCCGCAGCGTTCTGACGAATCGTTTCGTCGTACAGAATGGCGCCGGAGATGTGCGCGCCGAGGCCGGGAGTCGTAAACAACATTTCCCGGTATGCGCGCCGGTTCTCCTCGGTCTTTGCAACATTGACACTGGACAGCCGCTTGTCAGCGGTACCGGAACTTTCGTCGGCGGCCAGGATTCCCCTGCCGTTCGCGACCATCTTGTGGGCAATAGCCTCCAAGTCTGCGGAATTCATAGGTTTTTTCGATCCCCTCTGATCAATGCCGGCACGCGCGCCGGGTCAACTGCCATTGCCGCCCCCAAGGATTCACTACCCGTTCCCGCTCGCGGTTTCAAGCTTGCCCGACCTTCGCAGCCAAAGGGTGCACAAATCACGAAATTGCCCGCCGTCCCTTGCATTCGCACTCGCGAGCGGGAAAACTCGGGCCGATTTCGGGTCCAACACCCGGAACGAGCAGGGATCGGAACCCCGCGGTGGATACCAACTACGAAGTGTACTCGCGGCGCGGCGGGCGCTGGAATCTGGACGCCAGATACGGGGAGCGCGACAAGACCGCGGCGCTGGAAGATGCCAGGGGACTGGAACGGGAGGCCGGGGTCGAGGGGGTCCGGGTTGTTCTGGAGATTCACAACCCCGGCACCGGGGAAACCACCGAACGGACCGTTTATATGTCCGCCGGCCTGCGGAAGGCGAAGCGTGAGGGGCAGGGACACCGTGCCGGAGGCGCGGGCGCGGGCGGCGACGGCGATCGGATGATCGGCGGGGCGGCCGTTACGCCCTTTGACGACGAGGACGACGACGATGACGATGAACCGGAAGTGCATCGGGGATGGGTTTCGTCTCTGTTTCGCCGCCGCAAGACTCACGTCGACGACGACCTTGTCGCGGCAGCAAACTCAGCCGGCGGCGGTGATTCAGAGGCGACCGCCAACGTCCCGAGGCGACCGATCCGCGCATCGCGCGTCGTGATGAAATTCATGCTGATCGTGGTAGCGAGTTTCGGCATCGCGACCGCCACGACGTTCTTGTACACATGGACCATGTGACCAACGTGCTGCGGCGTTGGTCGCAGCAGGTCGCGGCGTAGCGCCGGGGAGCGCTCGAAGCCCTGATGCAGATTCTCATTTTTGTCGGCACGTTCGTGGCCAGCGTGTGGATATTGACGGTGCTGTTTATTTCGCGCGCGGAGATCAGGGTGCTGCGCGAAGAACTGCTGGCCGCGGGTGACAGGAAGGCGCCGGCCGTCGAAGCCACTGACGCGCCCGCTGCAGAGGCCGGAGCAAAAAAGAAGAAGGTGACACTGGACGACGTCCTTCCGGAGACCGATGGCGACGAAGGTCCGGAGGTGGAGGAAGAGGGCGACGAGTCCGGCGACGAAAACGAGGATGAGGAAGTCGACGAGAGCGGCGAGGAGTTCAAGAAGGCGAAGGTCGATGTGATGCGATTTCTGGAAAGCGCCATATCCGATCTCGGCAAGTCCGGCATGGAACTGGATTCCATCGCCAAATTCGGATGCCATCTGTTCCTGGCCGGCGCCGCCGAATCCGCCGGACGTTCCCACAAACTGAACACAGGCGAATTTGCGAAGATTCTTGAAAGCGGCGTTGCTGTGCTGGGGTCGGGCCCGGATATGGCCAAGAAGTTTGCCGCCAAGTACGACGAGTACCTGCTGGAACCGGCCTATGCGAAAATGTTTCGCGCCGGCGGCGAAGCCATGCAGCGTTTCGCCTCGGGCGACATCAAAGTGGGAAAGGCGTTGTCCGCGGCGCTGGACATCTTTCGGAAGCCGTCGTCGGAACAGCAGGATGCCACCGTCGCGGTGCTGTTTACCGACATCGTCGGCTCCACCAAAATGACCCAGACGTTGGGAGACGCGGGCGCCCAAAAAATGGTCCATCTGCATAACACAGTGGTCCGCAATGCGCTGCGGGAGCATCGCGGGTCGGAGGTCAAGCATACCGGCGACGGCATCATGGCATCGTTTCCGAATAGCGCCGACGCGGTCAGGTGCGGCATCGCCATTCAGTCAGGGCTTGCAGGCGCGCGCAGCCGGGACAAGGAAGTTGTGCTCCACATTCGGGTGGGCATCAACGCCGGGCATCCGATTGCCGAGGACGGCGATCTGTTCGGCACCACGGTGCAAATCGCCGCGCGGATTTGCGACAAGGCGGCTACCGACGGCGTCTATGTGTCGCCGGTCGTCAAGGATCTTGCCTCGGGGTCCGGCGTCAAGTTTGCGGACAAGGGCCAGTTTGAAATGAAGGGCGTGCCCGAGCCGATCACGTTGTGGGCGGCGTCGTAGGGTCGTCGTCGCCCAGAATCTTGCCCGGATTGAGGATGCCGGCGGGATCGAGCGCCCGCTTCACCGACCGCATCAGATCGATTTCGACGGGGGCGTAGAGGCGCGCAAGCTCCGCGGCCTTTGCCAGACCGATGCCGTGCTCGGCGCTGATACTGCCGCCGAGTTCGACGGCAATTTTGTGCACGATTTGGTTCAGCTTT
This sequence comes from Pseudomonadota bacterium, assembly GCA_027625125.1. Taxonomy (GTDB): domain Bacteria; phylum Pseudomonadota; class Alphaproteobacteria; order UBA2966; family CAIVPW01; genus JAQBXG01. The sequence goes on along the minus strand of JAQBXG010000013.1, from coordinate 13,004 downwards.
TCTCCTTCGGCTGCGAACGTGTTGCGGTCCGAATGCACTGGTTGCGAAAGGTTGAAGTGCAGATTGCCGTCGCCGAGGTGGCCGAAGGCGACGACGCGAACGCCGGGGGATGCCGCCTCGACAGCCCGGGTCGCGCGATCGACGAAAGCTTCCATCTGCGCCGGCGGCACTGAAATGTCGTGTTTGATGCTGCCGCCCTCGATCCCCTGCGCCGACGGGACGCCCTCGCGCAAACGCCACAGGGCCGCCGCCTGGGCCGAGGAGTCGGCGACGATGGCGTCGTCGAGGACGCCGCCTTCCAACAGGGCCGCAAGGCCTTCCTCGACCTCGGCGCGCAGGCCGTCGCCGCCATGGAATTCAGTCAGCATCGCCCAGGGCACGGCCTTGGCGAACGGCGGGCGGGCATCGGCAAGATGCCGGAGCGTGAACTCCATCGCGCGCGCCGACAACACCTCGCACGCGACCATTCGGTTGCCGGTGGCCTGTTGCAGCGCCGCCAATGCCGAACCGGCCGCAGTGAGGGATCGGGCCGCCGCCATCGCCGTGACGGTACGGGCCGGCGCCGGAAACAAGCGCAGTGTCGCCGCGGTGATGATGCCCAGCGTTCCCTCGGACCCGATGAACAGATGTTTGAGATCGTAGCCGCTGTTGTCTTTTATCAACGTTCGCAGGCCGTTCCAGACCCGGCCGTCGGGGAGTACGACCTCGAGGCCGAGGGTGAGCGACCGTGTCGTGCCGTACCCGAGGACGTGCACGCCGCCGGCATTGGTGGCGAGATTGCCGCCGATCTGGCAACTGCCATCGGCCCCGAGGCTGAGCGGGAACAGACACCGGGCGTCGGCGGCGGCGGCCTGCAGATCGGCGAGGATGCAGCCCGCCTCGACCGAAACCGTGCGTCCGACCGGGTCCAAGGCGCGGATAAGATTCATGCGCGACAGGTTCACCAGAATTTGGCCGCGTGCGGCGACGGCGCCGCCGACCAGTCCCGTGTTGCCGCCCTGGGGCACGATGGCGACGCGGTGTTCGGCGCAGGCGCGGACGATCTCGGCGACCTCTGCAGTCGAGCCGGGACGCAGGACCGCCGCGGCTTCGCCGCGGTAGCGCCCGCGCTGTTCGGCCAGATACGGCTCGGCGGCGCTCCCATGGACCCAACCGGAGTCGCCGACGATCTTCCGCAGTCGCGCCAACAGTCTCGCGTGCGGGGCAGTGGTCATCGGTGCGGTTTCGCGGAACGTGGCGCGGCGGCGCGGCGCAGCCGGTCGTTGATCGCCGCGCCGATACCGGTATCGGGAATCGGCATCACCGCGATGCCCGCAACCTCCGGCCGGTCCAGGTCGCGGAGCGCGGCATAGAGCCGCGCGGCGGCCTCGGCGAGATCGCCGGTGGGGCTGAGATTGAGGGCCGGACCCGGCGCCGTGGGCGCGTCCGGACCGAACGCGAGCAGTGCCTCGCCCGGTCCGGCGCCGATCGCATCGAGGCGCACGGGCGCGACCGGCGCGTAGTGGCTGGCGAGCATGCCCGGGGCGCGCAATGTGTCATCGGTCGGGGCCGTGAGCGGCGCTCCCAAGACGGCCTCGACCGCTGCGCGAGGAATCCCGCCGGGGCGAAGCAGTTGCGCTTTGGTCGCAACGAGCGCGACCACGGTTGATTCGATGCCGAGCAGGGTTGGGCCGGCATCCAGAATCATGTCGACGGCATCGCCCAGATCGCCTGCCACGTGCGCGGCGGTCGTCGGACTGACCCGCCCCGAACGGTTGGCGCTGGGCGCGGCGAGCGGTACGCCGCACCGGCGAAGCAAGTCGAGGGCGATGGAATGGCCGGGCACCCGGACGGCGACGGTGCGCTGGCCGGCCGTCACGGCGGCGGCCAGAGAAGAATGCGCAGGATGCGGCAGGACCAGCGTCAGCGCGCCGGGCCAAAACGCCGCCGCCAGTCGATGGGCCGGCTCAGACCATGTCGCGACTGCGGCCGCGGCGGCTGCGTCGGCGACATGGACGATCAGCGGATTGAGCGCCGGGCGGCCCTTGACGCGGAAAAGGCGCTGCACGGCGGCGGCGTTGGTGGCGTCGGCCCCGAGGCCATAGACCGTTTCGGTCGGGAAGGCGACCAGGCCGCCGGCGCGAATCCGGTCGGCCGCTCGCGCCAGGGCGTCGGCGGTCGGCGCGGCCAGCGACGATGCAGTCGTGGCGGCCAAGTGCTAAACGCCGCGGCTGAGGGCGACGGTCGCAACTACGGCGCCGGCCGAGCTGACGAACCGCAGATCCATCCGGCCGTCGGCGGCATCGCCGCCAAGGATATCGACGCCGTCATCCCAGAACAGGGGCGCGCCGAAGTTGGCGAGCAGCGAGAACGATTCGACCGCCTCGATCTCGGGCAGCATATCCATCGACCACGCAACCGCGAACAGCCCCGGCGCGACCGGCGCCCGCAGCCCGTAGCGCACGGCATAAGCCGGATCGAAATGGATACGGGTGGCGGTTTCCGCCGAGTAGGACTGGACGTGGGTCGGCGTAAGGAGCTTGCGGCTTCGCAGTCGCAGGCCGGACGGGTCGGATGCGGCGAGTTCTCGCGTGCGCAGGGCGTCGGGGTTCGCCGCGAGCGTAACGGTCTCGGCCTTGACGACAATCTCTCCGTCGCGATCCAGAAACTGGAACGCCGCCGTGGTCCGGTCGGCGCCCTTTGGCGAGGCTTCGGTGCGGCCCTGACCACGGACGAGCAACGGCTCGTCGATTGCCACCGGACGATGCTGGGCCAGGCGCTGCGAAACCTGAATCGTCTGATCGAGGCGAATCCGCGCCTTGCGCAATGTCAGCAGGCAGTCGGTACACAGGATCGTCGGATTGGCGGCGCCGCCGAAAAGGCCGGAATCGGCGCCGCTCGCGTCGCCGTACTGCTGCTGGCGGGCAGCGGTGATTGCCGTGCTCCATTCAGGCAGGTCGTTGCCTGCGGCGGAACCTTTTTCGGGACTCAATCCGATTCTCCGGCGGGATGGCGAAAGTCGGGCGGAGTATGGCCGTCCCGCCGGGATTCGCAAGTTGGCCATTGCCGGATTGTCGCCGGGAGCGGCATGCGGCTACGATGGCCGGAGACAGCGATTCGGGGAGCGTATGGCTGAATATCCGTGGCTGGCCGGGTATCCGGACGGTGTGGCATGGGACGCGGAATTGGTCGCGCGTCCGATGACCGCCGTGATCGACGATTCCGCGGCCCGGTTCCCCGACCGCCCGTGCATCGATTTTCTGGGCCGCAAGTTTACCTATCGGGAGCTTGGCCGGCTGGTCGACCGGGCAGCGCGCGGATTTCAGGAATTGGGGGTGAAGAAAGGAACCAGGGTCGGCCTGTTCCTTCCGAATTGCCCGCAGTTCGTCATCAGCTATTTCGGCGTGTTGCGGGCGGGCGGGATTGTCGTGGCGTACAGCCCGCTGTATTCCGCCGCGCAGCTGCGTCACCAGATCGAGGATTCGGGCACCGAGATCATCGTGACGATGGACCTGGAAGTTCTGTACCCGAAGATCCGATCGCTGTTGAACGGCGCGCCGTTGGCGAAGCTGGTTGTCGGCACGATGCAAGAGGTGTTGCCGTTTCCGAAGAGCGTTCTTTTTCCGTTGCTGAAGCGGGCCGACATTGCGAAAACGCGGCGGGACGAATCGGAGTTGACGTTCGCCGAACTGATCGCAAACGACGGCGGTCCCGTCGACGTCGATCTCGACCCCGAACACGATATCGCAGTGCTCCAGTACACCGGCGGCACGACCGGGGTGCCGAAAGGTGCGATGCTGAGCCATGCCAATTTGTATGCCAACGCACAGCAGGCGCGGCACTGGTTGGTCGGCGTCGAATACGGGCAGGAACGCATGATGGGGGCGCTGCCGTTCTTTCATGTTTTTGCGATGTCGGTGGTGATGAACCTGGCATTGCTGATCGGCGGCGAGATTCTGATGCATCCGCGCTTCAATCTGGGTGCGGTGTTGAAGGACATTCACAAGAAGCGCCCGACGCTGGTGCCCGGCGTACCGACGATGTTCGCTGCAATCAACCAGTCGCCGCTGTTGCCCGAGCTGGACCTTACGTCGATCAAGTTCTGTATCTCTGGCGGCGCGCCGCTTCCGGTTGAAGTGAAGGAGAGGTTTGAGGCGCTTTCGTCGTGCAAGCTGGTCGAAGGCTATGGGCTGACCGAAACTTCGCCGGTCGCCGTGTGCAATCCGCTGTACGGCGTGAACAAGGCCGCCTCGATCGGCGTGCCGTTGCCGCGCACGGTCATCGAAGTCTTCGATCCCGAAGACCCGGAACGAAAGTTGGGGCTGGGAGAGCGCGGCGAGATCCATGTTTCGGGGCCGCAGGTGATGTCCGGGTATTGGAACCAGCCGGAGGAAACCGCCAATACCCTGCGGGCGGGACGGCTGCGTACCGGGGACATCGGTTACATGGACGACGACGGGTATGTGTTTCTGATCGACAGGATCAAGGATCTGATTCTGGTCGGCGGATTCAATGTCTATCCCCGCACCGTCGAGGAAGCCATCTATGAACACGACGCGGTGGCCGAGGTCATCGTCATCGGTATTCCCGACGAGGTTCGCGGCCAGGCCGTAAAGGCATTCGTAAAGCTGGCGGCAGGCAAGAAACTGGTCGCGGACACGCTGCTGGAGTTCCTGTCGGCACGGATCGGGCGTCATGAGATGCCGAAAGAAATCGAATTCCGCGATGAACTGCCGAAAACCATGGTGGGCAAGTTGTCCAAGAAGGAACTTGTCGAAGAGGAGGAGGCAAAGTATGCGGCCCGCAGGGCGGCGACGGCATAGGGCCGGGATCCGTTGGGCGGCGCCACGCTGTTGTTGACCCACGCGGAGTGCAAGGGGCATTCCGCCGGCCCCGGCCACCCCGAAAGCGCGGAGCGGATGCAGGCGGTTCTGGAGGCGCTGGCGCCCGAGTATTTTCCCGATCTTGTGCGCCGGGATGCGCCGCTGGCCGAGGCCGCAGATGTGGCGGTGGCCCACGACCCCGACTACGTGAACGCGATTCTGGCCGCGGTGCCGCCGGCGGGGCGGGTCGCAATCGACGGCGATACGGCGATGTCGCCCGGCTCCGGCATTGCGGCGCTGCGGGCGGCGGGGGCGATGACGGCCGCCGTGGATGCGGTGCTGGACGGCGAGGCCGCAAACGCGTTTTGCGTCGTGCGCCCACCGGGTCACCATGCCGAGCGCGCGAGAGCGATGGGATTCTGCCTGTTCAACAACGTGGCGATCGGTGCGATGCATGCCCGCCGCATCCGCGGCCTGGGTCGCGTGGCGGTCGTCGATTTCGATGTCCATCACGGCAACGGCACCGAGCAGATCCTGCGCGGCGACGCCGGGCTGTTTTTCGCATCGACTCACCAAAGCCCCGCCTATCCCGGCACCGCGCGGCGACGCGAGGTCGGCGCGAACCTGGTGAATGTGCCGCTGCCGCCTGGTGCCGGCGGGGCGGAGTTGCGCGCCGCCTGGCAACAGGATGTGCTGCCGGCGCTGGCCGCATTCGATCCGCAACTGATCCTGATATCGGCCGGATTCGACGGTCATGCCCGCGACCCGCTTGCCGGATGGGAACTGGATGCGGCGGACTTCGCCTGGGTGACCGCCGCGATCTGCGAAGTGGCCGCCGTGTCCGCGCGGGGAAATGTCGTGTCGGTCCTGGAAGGCGGCTATGACCTGCGGGCGCTGGCGGCGAGCGCCGCCGCGCATGTCGGCGCGCTGTGCGATGCCGCGTAGGGCCGCGAGCGGCGCCCTTGCCGCTGTGCGGGCTCGGAGACTAGACTTCGGCCAATCCGGAAGCGTCGCATGCCAGCCAAAAAACCGCAGGAAATCCCCGCAGACATCCGTCGCATGTCCTTTGAGAAGGCGCTGGAGGAATTGGAGGCCATCGTCCGGCACCTTGAAGGCGGCGAGGTCGGTCTGGAGGATTCGATCGCCACGTATGACCGCGGAAACCTGCTGAAGCGGCATTGCGAGGACAAGCTGGCGGCGGCCCGGGAGAAGATCGAGCAGATCGAACTGGCGCCCGACGGCGGCGTATCCGCTGCGCCGCTGAAGACGGACTGACCTGGCGATGAACGGTCAGAACGGCGGCCCGGACTCCGTCGCCGCGAAAATGAAAGTCGCTGCCGTCGAGATCGAGGGCGCGCTGGATAATTTGCTGCCGCGATCCGACGGTCCGGAGGGGCGGCTTTACGAAGCGATGCGGTACGCGGTGCTGGCGCCCGCCAAACGCCTGCGACCGATTCTGGTGCTGGCCGGCGCCGACTTGTTCAACGTGAGTCGGAATTCGGCGCTGCGTGTTGCGGCGGCAGTGGAGTTGGTGCACACCTATTCGCTGTTGCACGACGATTTGCCGTGCATGGACGACGATGCAATGCGGCGCGGTCAGCCCGCGACACATTTGAAATTCGACGAGGCGACCGCCGTGTTGGCCGGCGACGCGCTGTTGCCGCTGGCGTTTCAGGTTTTGGCCGATCCCGACACCCACGCCGACGCCGGGGTGCGGGCGGAGCTTTGTCTGGACCTGGCGCAGGCGGTCGGCGGCCACGGTATGGTCGGCGGACAGGCAATCGATCTTGCGATGCAGCAGGGGTCGGCGAACATCGGCACGATCACGCGCGCACAGCAGCTGAAGACCGGCGCGCTGATTGCCTTTTCCGCCGAGTCCGGCGCCATTCTGGCCCAGGCAGCGCCGCAATTGCGCCATGCCCTGCATGCATTCTCCCACGATCTGGGGCTGGCGTTTCAGATCGTCGACGACCTGCTGGACGCCGAAGGTGAAGAGGCGGCGATGGGCAAGGGGGTTCGCAAGGACGCGGCGGCGGGGAAGGCGACATTCGTATCGCTGCTGGGCGCGGACCGCGCCCGCACCCAGGCGGGGATTCTTGCTTCGCAGGCCGTCGAGCACCTGGAGCCGTTTGCCGCAAACGGCGAGTTTCTGAGAAGTCTGGCGCAATTTGTGGTACAGCGGAACAGGTAGTCGGATGATGCCGTATTCCCGCCCCACCGAACTTCTGGATACCGTGCAGTCCCCGCGGGACGTGCGCGAGATGGATTCAGCGCGGCTGGGCGACCTTGCCGACGAAGTGCGCGGCGAAATCCTGCGCACCGTCGCGCGCACGGGCGGGCACCTTGGCGCCGGTCTGGGGGTCGTCGAACTGACTGTGGCGCTCCACCACGTTTTCAATCTGCCCACGGACCGGCTGATCTGGGACGTCGGGCACCAGGCCCACGCCCACAAGATTCTGACCGGCCGTCGGGGGCGTATGCACACGATGCGGCAGCCGGGCGGCCTTTCCGGTTTCACCCGCCGCGAGGAGAGCGAGTTCGACCCGTTCGGCGCCGGGCACTCGTCGACCTCGATTTCCGCCGGGCTGGGGATGGCCGTCGCGCGGGACCTGGCGGGCAAGGATCACAACGTCATTTGCGTGATCGGCGACGGCGCGATGACCGCCGGCATGGCCTATGAGGCGATGAACAATGCCGGTGCGCTGGGCAGCCGGCTGATTGTCATTCTGAACGACAACGACATGTCGATCTCGCGCAACGTCGGGGCGATGCGCGCCCACCTGTCGCGGCTGATTTCATCGCGCCCGTACCGCGGATTTCGTCACGCGGCAAAGCAGGTCGCGAAGAGGTTGCCGCGAATGGTGGAGCGCACCGCGCAACGGGCGGAGGAATATGCGCGCGGGCTGGCGACCGGCGGTACATTGTTTGAGGAATTGGGATTCTATTATGTCGGGCCGCTGGACGGCCACAACATCGACCATATGCTTCCGGTCCTGAAGAACGTGCGCGACGTGCCCGGGTCCGGTCCCGTGCTGGTCCACTTGCGGACGCAGAAGGGCCACGGGTATGCGCCCGCGGAAAACTCGGACGACAAGTTTCACGGTGTCGGCAGATTTGATCTGGTCACCGGCAGCGAAATCGACGGTCGGCCGGCGGCGCCGCCGTACAACCATGTCTTTGCCGACACGCTGACCGCATTGGCGGAACATGACGACCGTATCGTTGCGATTACCGCCGCGATGACGACGGGAACCGGATTGGACCGGTTTGCCGAACGATTTCCAGACCGCTGCTTTGACGTCGGCATCGCCGAACAGCATGCGGTGACCTTTGCGGCGGGGCTGGCGGCGGAAGGGTTTCGTCCCTTTGCGGCGCTGTATTCGACGTTTCTGCAGCGCGCCTATGACCAGGTCGTGCATGATGTGGCGGTGCAACGATTGCCGGTGCGATTCGCCGTTGATCGGGCGGGATTTGTCGGAGCGGACGGCCCGACTCACGCCGGCTCGTATGACATCGGGTTCTTGAGTGCACTGCCCGGAATGGTGGTAATGGCCGCCGCCGACGAGGGGGAACTGGCCCACATGGTGGTGACCGCCGCGGCAATCGACGACCGGCCGTCGGCCTTTCGCTATCCGCGTGGGGCCGGTGTCGGGGTGCCGATTCCGGTCGCCCCCGATCCGCTTGAGGTGGGGCGCGGCCGCATCCTTCGCGAGGGCACGGCGGTGGCGATTCTGTCGCTGGGCACGCGGCTGGGCGAATGTCTGCGGGCCGCGGACCAGTTGGCCGCGATGGGCCACGCCGCGACGGTGGCCGACGCACGGTTCGCCCGGCCGTTGGACGAGACTCTGTTGCGGCGGCTGGCAAACGAACATCCGGTTTTGGTGACGGTCGAGGAAGGCGCCGGGGGCGGATTTGGCGCGCGGGTGCTGGAATCGCTGGCGCGGTCGGGGCACCTGGACTTGGGCCTGGCGGTCCGGCCGTTGACGTTGCCGGACCGCTTCGTCGAGCAGGATTCCCCGGGCGGACAGTATCGCGCCGCCGGGCTGGACGCGGACGGCATCGTTGACGCAGCGCTCGCCGCACTTGGGGCCGACAGCGCAAAGGCGCCCGCGCGGGCCTGATTCGATGCCGGACGACCCGGCGCCGCCGAAAAAAGACCGCCTGGACAGCCTGTTGGTGGCGCGCGGCCTGGCACCTTCCCGCACCCGCGCCCAGGCGCTGGTGATGGCGGGTCTGGTGTTCGCCGACGGGCGGCGGCTGGAAAAGCCCGGCCAGATGGTCGCCGACGGCATCGAACTGGAGGTGCGCGGGCGGCCGCATCCGTGGGTGAGCCGCGGCGGCGTAAAGCTGGCCCACGGCCTGAGCCATTTCGGACTCTCGCCCGCCGGGCAGGTGTGCCTGGATGTCGGCGCCTCGACCGGCGGGTTTACCGACGTATTGCTTCAGGGCGGCGCGGAGCGTGTCTATGCCGTGGACGTGGGGCACGGGCAACTGGACTGGCAACTGCGCCGGAATCCGAAGGTTGTCGTGCTGGAACAGGTCAACGCGCGCAGCCTTTCCCGCGAACAGGTGCCGGAGGCGATCGATCTGATCGTTTGCGACGCGAGTTTCATCGGGCTGGAGACAGTGTTGCCGGCGCCGTTGGCGCTTGGTGCGCCGGACGCCGATCTGGTGGCCCTGATCAAGCCTCAGTTCGAGGTCGGCAAGGACCAGGTCGGCAAGGGCGGGGTGGTCCGCGACGCGGCGTTGCGTGCGGCGGTTTGCGATCGAATCGAGGGCTGGATGCGGGCGCAGGGCTGGGACGTGCGCGGAACGACGCCAAGCCCGGTGCTCGGCCCCAAGGGCAACCAGGAGTTTCTGGTCGCGGCGCGACGTCTCGCCGGAGACCGGGACGCCGTCTAGCCGATCTGGCCGCGGTGCAGCAGCATGTGGTCGGCGAGCACGCAGGCGACCATCGCCTCGCCCACCGGGACGGCGCGGATGCCGACGCAGGGGTCGTGGCGGCCCTTGGTGGCGATTTCAGTATCGTTGCCGCCGGTGTCCACGGTCTTGCGGGGCGTAGGGATGCTGGATGTCGGTTTGACCGCGAACCGCACGACAATATCCTGTCCGGTCGAGATGCCGCCGAGGATGCCGCCGGCGTTGTTCGAAAGAAACTCGGCGCCTCCATCCGCGCCGCGCCGCAGCTCGTCGGCGTTATCCAGTCCCGTCAGCTGCGCAGCTCCGAAACCAGCGCCGATCTCGACGCCCTTGACGGCGTTGATGCCCATCATCGCGCCGGCCAGGTCGGCGTCAAGTTTTCCGTATACCGGCGCTCCCCATCCCGCCGGAACGCCCGACGCGTGGACTTCGACGATCGCGCCCACCGACGAGCCGCCGGTGCGGATGTCGTCAAGGTACGACTCCCAGTCCTTTGCCGTTTCGGCATCGGGACAGAAAAACGGATTGCGCGAAATCTCGTCCCAATCCCAACGCTCGCGGCCGATTTCGTATTCGCCGACGCGAATGAGCGCGCCGCGGATCAGAATGCCGTCGCCCAGGACCTTGCGCGCGACGGCCCCCGCCGCGACGCGCGATGCGGTTTCACGCGCGGATGCGCGGCCACCTCCCAGGACATCGCGAATGCCGTACTTTTTTTCGTAGGTGTAATCGGCGTGGCCCGGACGGAACTTGCCGGCGATATCGGAATAGTCCTTTGAACGTTGATCGACATTTTCGATCAGCAGGCTGATTGGTGTGCCGGTCGTTTGCCCGTCCAGCACGCCGGAAAGAATCTTTACCTGGTCCGGCTCCCGGCGCTGGGTGACAAATCGCGAGGTGCCGGGGCGGCGGCGGTCGAGATATTGCTGAATGTCGGATTCGGCAAGTGCGATGCGCGGCGGCGTACCGTCGACGACGCAGCCGATGGCCGGGCCATGACTTTCGCCCCACGTGACGAACCGAAACATGCGGCCAAAGGAATTGAAGGACACGCGCGCCTGCCGTGCTATCCGGTGCTGTCCACCGCGCCGATGTCGGGGGCGTCGGGGCGCTTCATGCCATTTACGTTGTAGCCGGAATCAACGTGGTGAATTTCTCCGGTGACGCCGCGCGCAAGATCGCTGAGCAGATAGACCGCCGATGCGCCGACGTCTTCGATCGAGACGTTACGCTTCAGCGGCGAGTTGAGTTCGTTCCATTTGAGGATATAGCGAAAGTCGCCGATCGCTGACGACGCCAGGGTGCGGATCGGCCCGGCGGAAATTGCGTTGACGCGAATGCCGCCGCCGCCCAGGTCCATGGCCAGATAGCGCACGCTCGCCTCCAGGGCCGCTTTCGCGACACCCATCACGTTGTAGTGGGGCATGTATTTTTCGGCCCCGTAGTAGCTGAGGGTCAGAAGGCTGCCGCCGTCGGTCATCAGTTCCTCGGCCCGGCGCGCGACGGCGGTGAACGTGAAACAGCTGGTGTTCAGCGACAGCAGAAAGTTTTCTTCGGTGGTGTCCACGTAGCGGCCCTTTAGTTCTTCCTTGCGCGAAAAGGCGATCGCGTGAACGACGAAGTCGAGGCGGCCCCAATCGTCCTTTACCGTCGCGAACAGGCGGTCGAGGGAATCAGAATCCGTTGCCTCGCACGGAATGACCAGGTTGGATCCTGCAGATTCGGCGAGCGGCCGCACGCGCTTTTCCATCATTTCGTTCTGGCACGTGAACGCCAGATCGGCGCCGGCCTCGAACGTGGCCCTGGCGATGCCCCAGGCGAGCGAATGGTCGTTCGCAACGCCCATAATCAGGCCCTTCTTGCCGGCCAAAAGCGTCGTGCGGTCGGTCATGATCGGCTCCTGTGCGGTGGCGGGGCGGTCGAGCCGCGGCATCCTACACAGGATGCCGGAGCCAAGAAAGCGGGGTCAGCCGCGCAGCTTGCGGCGAGGGTCGTGGTTGCGCCCGCCTTTCCAGCGCGCGACGAAGTCGGCGAGTTCGCTGTCGACCTTGTCGGGAAGCGTGACGAGAAGACGAACAACCTGGTTGCCTGTCGGCCTGTGCTTCGACGTCACGCCCTTGCCCTTGAGTCGGAGCAAAGTGCCGGTGTTCGATCCCGGCGGAATTGTCAGGGAGACTTTGCCGTGGGGCGTGGGGACATCGATCCGTGATCCGGCCACCGCTTCGGCCAGCGTCACCGGCAGGTCCAGATGGATGTCATCGCCCTTGCGCGTGAAGTGCGGGTGGTCGGCGACGGAGACCGTCAGCAGCAGATCGCCGTTGGCGCCGCCAAGCGGCGACGGGCCGCCCTTGCCTTTTAGGCGGATGGTCTGGCCGGATTCAATTCCGCCTGGCACCACGACATCCAGCTCTTTGCCGTCGACGAGCAGCCGCTTTTTGCCGCCGGTCACCGCCTCGACAAATCCGACTTCGACGCGCGCGGTGCGATCCGCGCCCTTGCCCGTCGCTGTTTGGCCGCCGCGCCGGTTGCGGAACAGCGGCGACACCAGGTCTTCGAAGCTGAAATGGAATCCGCCGCCGGCATCGAACCCGGCGAAGTCGCCGGGGCCGGCGGCTGCGTGGGCGCGATGAACGTTCGCCCGCATGCGTTCGGCGCCCTCGGCGTCGATTTCGCCATTGTCAAACCGCGTGCGCTGCTTTGGGTCGCTCAGCAGCGCGTAGGCGGCCGACAACTCCTTGAATCGCGCTTCTGCCGAGGCGTCGCCGGGGTGGCTGTCGGGGTGTAGCTTTTTGGCCTTCGCGCGGTACGTCTTTTTGATTTCGGCCGCGGAAGCGGTGCGCGATACACCGAGTATGTCGTAGGGATTCTTCATGGTCCGTTCCCCCTAGATTTGGCCCCGGAAGCGCCGGATGCAAGGCCGCAGACTAGGCTGCGTCCCATTCCGTGAGCAGCCGCGCGGCCGCGGCGATCTCCTCCGGCGCCATCGTCGGCTCCAGGGTCGTGAGGAATGCGGCGGCATCGGACATGCCGTTGCGCGCGGCCAGGGTCCACCAGAAGTGGGCGCGGGACCGGTCGGGCGCCACCCCGGCGCCGTCGCGGTACATGCCGCCGAGGAGCAATTGCGCGGGGCCGTCGCCGTCGACGGCGGCGGCCCACAGGTTGGCGAGGGCCGTTTGGTAGTCGCCCGCCCGCCAGGCGCGCGCGCCTGCCTCGGCGGCGTTTGCGGCCACGGCGACGGCTTCGATTCCAGCCGGCGCAAGCGTTCGCGGCGGCGAGGGTTCC
>JAQBXG010000229.1 GCA_027625125.1 Pseudomonadota bacterium | reverse complement strand
TCCCGGCCGGGGTCAAATGGTCGTTTATGCCGAAGGAGTCCGACGGGCGTCCGTCCTACCTGGTCGTCAACGCCGACGAGGGCGAGCCGGGCACGTGCAAGGACCGCGACATCATCCGTCACGATCCGCACAAGCTGGTCGAGGGGTGTCTGGTGGCCGGCTTCGCGATTCGCGCCGTCGCCGCCTATATCTATGTCCGCGGCGAGCTGTACCGCGAGGCGGAGGTGTTGCAGGCGGCGATCGACGAAGCCTATGACGCCGGCCTGATCGGCAGGAACGCCTGTGGCTCCGGGTTTGACTTCGACATCGTGCTGCATCGCGGCGCCGGCGCGTATATCTGCGGCGAGGAAATGGCGCTGATCGAAAGCCTTGAGGGCAAGAAGGGCCAGCCACGATTGAAGCCGCCGTTTCCGGCCGGCATGGGTGTCTGGGGCTGCCCGACCACCGTCAACAACGTCGAGACCATCGCCGTCGCGCCGACGATTCTTCGGCGCGGCGCGGTGTGGTTCAAGTCATTCGGCCGCGAAAACAATTCCGGCACAAAGGTGTTCTGCATTTCCGGTCACGTCAACGAGCCGTGCAACGTCGAAGAAGAAATGTCGATTCCGCTGCGCGAGCTTATCGAGCGCCATGCGGGCGGCGTGCGCGGCGGCTGGGACAACTTGAAAGCGGTGATTCCCGGCGGCTCGTCGACGCCGTGCATTCCGAAATCGATCGCCGACACGGTGCTGATGGACTTCGACGCACTGAAAGAGGTGAAATCGGGGCTGGGGACCGCGGCGGTGATCGTGATGGACAAATCCACCGATATCATCCGCGCAATCGCCCGGCTGTCGAAGTTCTATATGCACGAAAGCTGCGGCCAGTGTACGCCGTGCCGCGAAGGCACCGGATGGATGGCGCGGGTGATGGACCGGTTGGCGCGAGGCGATGCCCATGTCGACGAGATCGATATGCTTCTGGACGTGACTCACCAGGTCGACGGGCGCACGATCTGCGCGCTTGGCGATGCGGCGGCGTGGCCGATTCAGGGATTGATCCGGCATTTCCGCGACGAGATCGAGGCGCGCATTCTGGATGCGCGGATCGCCGGTCAAAAGAGCGCGGCGGAATAGGGCGATGCCGACTCTGACCATCGACGGACAGGAGGTGACGGTCGAACCCGGTTCGACGGTGCTGCAGGCATGCGAGGCGGCCGGGATCGAGATTCCGCGATTCTGCTATCACGACCGATTGGAGATCGCCGGTAACTGCCGCATGTGTCTTGTGGAGATGGAGCGCGCACCGAAGCCGATTGCTTCGTGCGCGATGCCGGCCGGGGACGGCATGGTGATCCATACCAACACCGAGGGCGTGCGCAAGGCGCGCCACGGGGTGATGGAGTTCTTGCTGATCAACCACCCGCTGGACTGCCCGATTTGCGACCAGGGCGGGGAATGCGATCTGCAGGACCAGTCGATGGCCTATGGCATGGACCGCAGCCGCTTTCATGAGAACAAGCGGGCGGTTGAGGACAAGAATCTCGGGCCGTTGATTTCGACTCATATGACGCGGTGCATTCACTGCACGCGCTGTGTGCGGTTCATCACCGACATTGCCGGCGTCGAGGAGTTGGGCGCGACCGGCCGCGGCGAGCACATGGAGATCGGCACCTATGTCGAACGGGCGATTTCGTCGGAGCTTTCGGGGAACATCATTGATCTGTGCCCGGTGGGGGCGCTGAACTCGAAGCCGTATGCCTATACGTCGCGGTCGTGGGAACTGAACCGCACCGAAAGCATCGATGTCCACGATGCGGTCGGGTGCAACATCCGGATCGATTCGCGCGGCCGCGAGGTGATGCGCGTGCTGCCGCGCCTGCACGAAGACGTCAACGAGGAATGGATTTCGGATCGGTCGCGGTTTTCCTATGACGGTCTGCGCCGGAGCCGGCTGGACCAGCCGTATGTGCGGCGCAGCGGCAAGTTGGAGCCTGCGACCTGGGACGAGGCGCTGGCAGCGGCGGCGGCGGGGTTGCGGGCGGCGGGCGGCAACGCCGCAGCAATCGCAGGGGACCTGGCCTGTACCGAATCGATGTTCGCGGTGAAGGAGCTGTTCACGCGCATCGGCGCGCCGCACACCGATTGCCGCCAGGATGGAGCGGCGCTGGATCCGTCCACGCGCGCCGGATACCTGTTCAACACGACGATTGCCGGCATCGAGAACGCCGATGCATGTCTGCTGATCGGCTGCAATCCGCGCTGGGAGGCGGCGGTGCTGAATGCGCGCCTGCGCGCTGGCCGGTGGCTTCCCGGTGTTCAACGTCGGGCCGCGCGCCGATCTGACCTATCCGGTCGACGAACTCGGCGCCGGGCCGGAGACGCTGGCGGACATCGCCGCCGGGCGGAACGCGGCAGCAAAGGCCCTGCGCGATGCCGAGCGGCCGATGCTGATCGTCGGCCAGGGGGCGTTGGCGCGCGGCGACGGCGCCGCCGTGCTGGCCGCGGCGCGGCAGATCGCCGACGATTGCGGCCTGGTGACGCCGGACTGGAACGGGTTCAACGTA
>JAQBXG010000012.1 GCA_027625125.1 Pseudomonadota bacterium | reverse complement strand
CCGGGATCGGCGCGGAGCTGGCGGCGCTGCTGGCCGTCGCGGACCCGGCCGCCGCCAACAGCGTCCGCATCCGATGCGTCGCCTGTCATACCTTTGGCGAGGGCGAGGCCGGACGGGTCGGACCCAATCTGTGGAATATCGTCGGCAGACCGGTCGCCGGGGTCGAGGGGTTCCAGTATTCCGACGCGCTGATCGAAGCAGGCGGAACCTGGACACTGGACCGGCTGGATGCATTTCTGACCAGCCCGCAGGACTTCGCCCGCGGCACCCGCATGAATTATTCGGGCATCCCCGACGCCGCGATGCGCGCCAACCTGGTCCGGTATCTGCGCGATCTGAGCAACAGCCCGGTTCCGCTGCCCGGCGGCTAGGGCCGGCGGCATGGCGGCGTTGGGCGAGAGCCCGCCCATCGAGGCCTGGATCGAAGTGGCCGGCGCCGCGGCCGACGCCGCCGGCGACGTGATCCGCGGCGCATTCCGGCGCGCAGGAGCGGTCGAGACCAAGGGCGACGGCAGCCCGGTCACCGCCGCCGACCGCGAAGCCGAGCGGGCGATGCGCGCGGTGATCGCGGCGGCGTTTCCGGACCATGGCATTCGCGGCGAGGAATTGCCCGAGCGCAATGTCGCAGCCGAAACCGTATGGGTGCTGGACCCGATCGACGGCACGCGATCCTTCATTACCGGCAAACCGGTTTTCACGACGCTGATCGGCGTGCTGCACCGGGCCACGCCGGTGGCGGGATTGATCGACCAGGCGATCACCGGCGAGCGCTGGATCGGCGCGCGGGGACGCGCCACGACCTGGAACGGATCGACAGCGCGTGTGCGCGGATGCCCTGGCCTGGCGCGGGCGGCGATGTATACGACCGGCACCGAATGGTACGGCCCCGAAGAGCGGGCCGGGTTCGACCGCCTGCGCGACCGCGTCGGCATGACGCTGTTCAGCGCCGACGCCTATGCGTTTGGTTTGCTGGCCAGCGGCCAGATCGACCTGGTGATCGAATGCCGTCTGGCGCCCCATGATTTCGTCGCGCTGTTGCCCGTCGTCGAAGGCGCGGGCGGAATCTTCACCGACTGGCAGGGGCGCCGGCCGGACCCGGCCGGGCCAGCAAACATTCTGGCCGCCGGCGACCCGCGTGTTCACGAAGCCGCGATGGCGGTGCTGGCCGAACGGCCCGCGTAAACCCGCCGCCCTTGCAGGGGTTGGGGGGATGTCGCACACTCCGGCTCTGCCGCTATCCGTTCGAGGAAGAGAGCCATGCGCCTTTTCGGGACAGTTTTCTCCGCGCTTGCCATCGTCGCCGTCGCCGCGAGCGGTGCCGCCGCCCAAAACGTCACGCGCGCCCACGGCCATACGCTGGTCGCGGAATTGCAATACGGTCCGGACTTTGAGCATTGGCGCTATGTGAACCCCGCTGCGCCGAAAGGCGGCGACGTCGTGCAGTTCACGATCGGCGACTTTGATTCGTTCAACCCCTTCATCCTGGAAGGCCGCCCGGCCGCGGGACTGGGGCTGATCTACGACTCGCTGTTTACCTCCAATCTGGACGAGCAAAGCGCCCACTATGGCGCGCTGGCCGAGTGGATGGAGTGGCCCGACGATAATTCGTGGGTGACGTTCAAGATTCGCGACGAGGCGCGCTGGCACGACGGCGTGCCGATCACACCCGCCGACGTGATCTGGACGCTGGAAGCGCTGAAGCGCGACGGCCACCCGTACTATGGCCAGTATTTCCGGAACCTGGTTTCGGCCGAGGACCTGGGCGGCAACATGGTGCGGATCACGTTCGCGTCCGACGATCTGAATCGCGAATTGCCGCATATCGCCGGGCAACTGCCGGTGCTGCCGAAGCACTATTGGGAGACGCGGGACTTCACCCAGACGACACTGGAACCGCCGCTGGGCAGCGGCGCATACCGTATCAAGGCATTCGATGCCCCCAGCACGATCACCTATGAACTGGTCGAGGACTATTGGGGCAAGGATTTGCCGGTCAATGTGGGGCAGAACAATTTCGGCACGATTCGCATCGACTACTATCTGGACCAGACCGTGGCGCTGGTCGGTTTTCTGGCCGGCGAGTACGACTTTCGCAGCGAAAACAATTCAAAGATGTGGGCGGTGGACTATGTGTCGCCGGCGCTGGATGCGGGACTCATCATCCAGACGCTGATCCCCGACGAAAGCCCGCAGCCGTTGCAGGGGTTCTATCTGAATGTCCGCAACGACAAGTTCAAGGACCGCAAGGTGCGCGAGGCGCTGCAGTACGTGTTCGATTTTGAATGGACGAACAACACGCTCTTTTATGGTCAATACACACGGTCGCGCAGCTACTTTCAGAACAACGCCGAGATCGCCGCCGCCGGCACGCCGGGCGAAGCCGAATTGCGGTATCTGGAGCCGCACCGCGCCGCGCTGCCGCCGGAGCTGTTCACCCAGGAGTACAATCCACCGGTTTCCGACGGCACCGGCAACAATCGCGCCATGCTGCAACGCGCCCAGCAAATGCTGGCCGAGGCGGGATGGACGGTGCAGAACGGCCGGCTGGTCAACGCCGAGGGCCAGCAGATGACGATCGAGTTTCTGCTGATCTCTCCGTCGTTCGAGCGGATTGTCGGACCGGTCGTGCAGAACATGCAGCGGCTGGGGATCGACGCCAGCCAGCGCACGGTCGAAACCGCGCAATATCAAGAGCGGGTGCAGACGTTCGATTTCGACATCATCGTTTCGGGCCGCACGCAATCGAATTCGCCGGGCAACGAACAGCGCGACTTCTGGAGTTGCGAGTCCGCCAATACCGAAGGCGGCGGCAATCTGGTCGGCATCTGCGACCCGGTCGTCGAGGACCTGATCGAAAAGATTATCGCCGCGCCGGACCGTGAAAGTCTGGTCGCCGTCTCTACCGCGCTCGACCGTGTATTGCAGTGGGGATACTACGTGATTCCGAACTGGTACATCGCCGCGTTCCGGCTTGCGTATTGGGACAAGTTCGGTCGGCCGGAGGTAACGCCGAAATACGGCGTCGGCACCAACACCTGGTGGGTCGACCCCGCCAAGAACCAGGCGGTGCAGGCGGGCAAGTCGCGGCTGGGGAACTGAGCTGGGAGTGCCGAAGGACGATCGGGCCGGTTTCGGAATGCGCCGGACCGCCGCGTAGCCTGGATGTACGCCTATATCATCCGGCGGATTGTGTTCATGATTCCGACGTTGTTCGGGATCATGGTCGTCAACTTCTTCATCATCCAGGCCGCCCCCGGCGGCCCGGTGCATCAGTTGATCGCGCAGCTGGAAGGCACGGCGGTCGATATCACCTCGCGCTTTACCGGTGTCGACGCCAATGAAGTCGCAGCGCCGGCAGGCGACGCTGCCGGCGCTGCCGGCAATGACATCCAGTCCCGCTACCGCGGCGCCCGCGGCGTCCCGCCGGCGCTGATCCTGACGCTGGCACCGCCATTCGGGTTCGCCAAGCCGATCTATGTGCGGTTCTTCATCACAATGAAGGACCTGGTCATGTTCCGTCTGGGCGATAGCTATTTCCGCAACGGTACGGTGATCGAGCTGGTGATCGACAAGCTGCCGGTTTCCCTGTCGCTGGGAGTATGGACGACGCTGATCGTGTATCTGATTTCGATACCGCTGGGCATCGCCAAGGCGGTGCGCGACGGCACGCGATTTGACATCGTCACCAGCGGCATCGTGCTGTTCGGGTACGCCATTCCCGGGTACCTTTTTGCGATTCTGTTGATCGTGATGTTTGCCGGCGGCAGCTATTGGAGCGTTTTCCCGTTGCGCGGGCTGGTGTCGACGAACTTCGATGAACTTTCGTGGGGCATGAAAATCGCCGACTATGCCTGGCACATGGTTTTGCCCGTTGTGTCGATGGTGATCGGCGGATTCGCCGGTCTGACCAATCTGACCAAGAATCTGTTTCTGGAGGAGATTCACAAGCAGTACGTCGTGACGGCGCGCGCCAAGGGGCTGACCGAGCGCGGGATCATGTACGGACATGTCTTCCGCAACGCGATGTTGTTGGTCATTGCCGGGTTTCCGGCGGCGTTCCTGGGCGTGTTTTTCACCGGCGTGTTGATGATCGAGATCATCTTCTCGCTGGATGGTCTGGGGCGGCTGGGCTACGAGGCGACCCTGGCGCGTGACTACCCGTTGATTTTTGGCTCGCTGTACGTATTCATGCTGATCGGCCTGTTCATGACGCTGGTGCGGGACTTGATGTACGCGTGGATCGACCCGCGCATCAATTTTGAGCGCATCGATGTCTGACCGCACCGCCGTGGTCCCAAGCGAAGAAAGGCGCGCGCCGCCGGCGGTCGCAGCACCGCCGCCGCCGGACCGGTTCCTGGGGATTTCGATCACGCCGCTGACGCGACGGCGCATCAATGCGTTCAAGCGCAATCGGCGCGGATATTGGTCGGCGTGGGTGTTCGCGGCGCTGTTCCTGATCAGCCTGTTCGCCGAGTTTCTGGCCAACGACAAGCCGCTGATCGTCAGCTACAACGACGAGCTGTTGTTTCCGATTTTGAAGACCTATCCGGAGACGCATTTCGGCGGCTTCTTCGAAACGGCCGCGGAGTTTCGCGACCCATATGTGCAGGAATTGATCGAAGATGCCGGCGGCTGGATGTTGTGGCCGTTGATCCGCTTCAGCTTCAATACGATCAATTACCAGATGACCGTGCCCGCCCCGGCGCCGCCGTCCGGCGAAAACTGGATTGGCACCGATGACCAGGCGCGGGATGTCGCGGCGCGGACGCTGTACGGATTTCGCATATCGGTGTTGTTCGGGTTTGTTTTCGTGATTTTGACGTCGATCATCGGCGTAATCGTCGGCGCGTCACAGGGCTACTTCGGCGGATGGTATGACCTGTTGTTTCAGCGGTTCATGGAGATTTGGGGCAGCGTGCCGACGTTGTATCTGATCATCATCCTGGCCAGCGTCATCACGCCGAGTTTCTGGTCGTTGATGTTCATCATGCTGTTGTTCGGCTGGATGGGGCTGGTCGATCTGGTGCGGGCCGAATTCCTGCGCGGCCGCAACATCGAGTACGTATCGGCGGCACGGGCGCTGGGCGTTTCGGACGCCAAGATCATGTTCCGCCATATCCTGCCGAACGCGATGGTCGCCACGATCACGTTCATGCCGTTCATCCTGGCCGGGTCGGTGACGTTGCTCACCGGTCTGGATTTTCTGGGGTTCGGGCTGCCGGCCGGTTCGCCGTCGCTGGGCGAGATGCTGAACCAGGGCAAGGCTAACCTGCAGGCCCCGTGGCTGGGGCTGACCGCGTTCTTCACGCTGGGCACGATGCTGGTGTTGCTGGTATTCGCCGGTGAAGCGGTCCGCGACGCGTTCGACCCGCGAAAGACCCAATCGTGACCCTGGCGGCCGAAGCCGGCGCGGCGGGGCCGAAGCCCCCGGCGCATCCGCAGGCCTCGGCAGAGGCGCTGGTCGACGTGCGCGACCTTTCGGTTTCCTTTCGCATGACCGGGAACATCGTCGAGGCCGTGCGCGGCGTTTCGTTTCATATCGAGCCGGGCGAGACCGTGGCGCTGGTCGGCGAAAGCGGGTCCGGCAAGTCTGTAAGCGCACTGTCGATCTTGCAGTTGTTGCCGTATCCAAAGGCGTTTCATCGGACAGGTTCGGTCCGGGTGCGCGGCAAGGAAATGATCGGCGCGTCGGAATCGTTGCTGCGGAGCATTCGCGGCAACAAGATTTCGATGATCTTCCAGGAGCCGATGACGTCGTTGAACCCGCTGCACACCGTGCAGCGGCAGGTCGCCGAAACGCTGTTCCTGCACCGCAAGATGAACCGCGAACAGGCGCGGGCGCGGGTGCTGGAATTGTTGTCGATGGTCGGCATCAAGGAGCCGGAAAAGCGGCTGGATTCGTTTCCGCACCAGTTGTCAGGAGGGCAGCGCCAGCGTGTGATGATCGCGATGGCGCTGGCGAACGAGCCGGAGCTGTTGATCGCCGACGAGCCGACGACAGCCGTCGACGTGACCATTCAGGCGCAGATTCTGGACCTGTTGCAGGATCTGCAGCGGCGCCTGGGCATGGCGATGCTGATCATCACCCATGAACTGGGCATCGTCCGAAAGCTGGCAGACCGCATCTATGTGATGCACGAAGGTAAATTCGTCGAACAGGGCGATGCGGGCAAAATATTTTCGGCGCCGGAGCACCCATACACGCAATTGCTGATCGGTTCCGAACCGAAACGACGCCGCTATTCGCCGCCGGCCGGTACACCGGTGTTGCTGGAGACAAAGGACCTGCGGGTGCACTTTCCGATCAAGGCAGGGTTGTTCCGGCGCACGATCGACCACATCCGCGCGGTCGACGGGGTCGATTTCACGCTGCACGAGGGGCACACACTGGGGATCGTCGGCGAGAGCGGGTCCGGCAAGACGACATTGGGGCTGGCGATTCTCCGCCTGATGCGGTCGACCGGATCGATCCGATATCAGGGGCGGGAGTTGCAGGGGCTGGGGTTCAAGGACATCCGGCCGCTGCGCAAACAAATGCAGATCGTGTTCCAGGACCCGTTCGGTTCGTTGAGTCCGCGATTGTCGATGGCGCAGGTCGTCGAAGAGGGCCTGGTGGTGCACCATCCGCAAATATCAGAAGCGGAACGCCGGGAGCAGGTGGCGCAAGTGCTGACCGAAGTCGGCATGGACCCGTCAACGATGCATCGCTACCCCCACGAATTTTCCGGCGGCCAGCGGCAGCGGGTGTCGATCGCCCGCGCGCTGGTGCTGCGGCCGAGGCTGATCGTTCTGGACGAGCCGACGTCGGCGCTGGATCGCAGAGTGCAGGTTCAGATTCTGGAGCTGCTGAGCGATCTGCGGGAACGCCACGGACTGACATATATTTTCATCAGCCACGATCTGAAAGTCGTGCGCTCGATCGCCGACCATGTGATGGTGATGCGGGACGGCAAGGTTGTCGAGCAAGGGGATGCTGACGAAGTACTGGAAAGTCCGCAAACCGAATATACGCGCGCTCTGGTCAAAGCCGCGTTCGAACTGACCGCCGACGCCAGCGGCGCCGTCAGCCAGTAGTCCGGCCGCCGTAACGGTCGGCCAGCACCCGGTACGCGGCGCGCATGACTTGGGCCTCGCCGCCTTCGGGACGACCGGGCCGGGCCTTTGGATTCCACGCGAACAAATCGGCATGCGCCCAGACCTTTGCCGCGCCGGTGAACTTCTTCAGGAACAGCGCCGCGGTGATCGCGCCCGCGAACGGCGATGCCGAGACGTTGTTGGTTTCAGCGATCTTGCTGTCCAGCATTTCGCCGTAGCCGTCCCACAGCGGCATGCGCCATAACGGATCGGACTCCGAATCCGCCGCCGCAGCCAGCTCCGCCGCGAACGCATCGTCGGCGCAGAACAATGCCGGCAAGTCCGGCCCCAGCGCCACCCGGGCGGAGCCGGTCAGGGTCGCGAAGTCGAACAGCAGGTCCGGCGATTCCGAACCACCCTCGGTCAGCGCATCGGCGAGGATCAGGCGGCCCTCGGCGTCGGTGTTGCCGACTTCGACGGTGATGCCGTTGCGCGACTTCAGGATGTCGCCGGGATGGAACGCATTTCGGCTGACCGAGTTTTCGACAATCGGCAGCAACAACCGCAGCCGCACATCCAGACCGGCGTCCATCACCATGCCGGCGAGGCCGAGCGCGTTCGCTGCCCCGCCCATGTCTTTCTTCATCAACAACATGCCGCTGGCGGTTTTCAGATCGAGGCCGCCGGTGTCGAAACAGACGCCCTTGCCGACCAGCGTCACCTTTGGCGCGCCCGGGTCCCCCCAGCGCAGATCGACCAGGCGCGGCGGTTGCGGCCCCGCCCGCCCGACCGCATGAATGAGCGGATAGCCGCGGTCGAGCAGCTCGTCGCCGACGATCGCCTCGGCATCGGCGCCGGCCGCGGCGGCGGCATCCAGCACCGCCGCCGCCAGCGCCTCTGGCCCCAGATCGCCGGCCGGGGTGTTGACCAGATCGCGCACCCGCACCACCGCCGCAGCGGCCCGGCGGACCAGAGCGCGATCGGCTGCACCGGGCCAGACCAGCGTGGCGACGCCGGGTTCATCGTTGCCGGGCGTCAGATAGCGGGTGAAACGATAGCCGCCCAACGCCCATCCCAGCGCCACCGCGGTGGCCTGTTCGGCGTCGAACCCGACGGCGGCCGCGGCGGACTTGTCGAGGCGATAGACACCGCCCGGCAGACCGGCGGCCAGCGGCGCGGCGTCCCACAGGCGCACCGGGTCGCCGATGCCCCACGCCACCCCGGCGATGTCGCCGCGGTTGCCGGGGACGACCGTGAACGATCCGGGTTTGGCGGCGAACCGCTGCTGCTCCAGCCACCGGCGCATTGGCGGCGCGAGTGTTTCGCGCCACGCCGCCAGCGCCGACGCCCGCACCGGCCACACCGGCGCCGCCGCACGCGAGCCTTCGACTAGGTTTGCCACGCCATCCGTCATTTCCACCCTCCGTTCGCGGCAGGACTATACCCCGGCCCGGAACCATACGGGCCGTGGCGGGCCGACGCCGCCGCCGAACCCTGGATAGAGGATCAGTTCGAAATCTAGACCGCGTGCCGGGCGAGGACGCTTTGCTCCACCTCGCGCTCGAAGGCCCGAAGCGCCGGGCTGATGCGGACCGGGTACGGCGTCGGCGCGGGCGCGAGGTTGCGGATGGCTTCCGGCAGCCGGGCGATTTCGGCCGCCGCATGGGCGCGGGCCGTATCGAGTGCCACGACCCCGGACGGCGCCGTTCGCCGACCCCCGATCATCACTGTATGCAACAGTGGGCGCCCCGGTTGCGATTCGTCGTAGCGACCGAGCAGGTCGCCGTCGGCGATATCGCCGTCGCCGCGCCATACCTGTTTGCGGCCCGGCAGGACCGCTTTGCCCGGCGACAGTTTCAGACGACCGGAGCCGGCGAACGCGGTCAGCTTGTAGACGATTTCAAGGGCCGGCGCGTCGTCGGAAACGCCCATGCGGGTGCCGACCCCGAACGCGTCGACCGGCGCACCCGCGTCGACGATGCGCGCGACCGAGAATTCGTCGAGGCCGCCGCTTGCGAAGATCTGGACCCGTTGCAGACCAGCATCGTCGAGCAGTCGCCGCGCCGCCACCGCCAATGACGCGATGTCACCGGAGTCCAGGCGAA
This sequence comes from Pseudomonadota bacterium, assembly GCA_027625125.1. Classification (GTDB taxonomy): domain Bacteria; phylum Pseudomonadota; class Alphaproteobacteria; order UBA2966; family CAIVPW01; genus JAQBXG01. The sequence continues at coordinate 7,244 of JAQBXG010000012.1, read as the reverse complement.
TCGCCTGCACCGTGAACGCGGTGCCGAGTTCCCGGGCGAGACGAATCACATTCCGCACGCCGTCCTGGGTGTCGTAGGTATCGACGAGCAGCGTGGTGCCCGGATACCGGCGCGCGAAAGTGCGAAAGGCGTCGATCTCGGACGCTGACGCCTGGACATACGAATGCGCCATCGTGCCGATCACCGGCAGGCCCCAAGTCTGTCCGGCCAGCACGTTTGACGTGGCGGCGACGCCGGCGATCGCAAACGCCCGCGCCGCCTTTACCGCCGCATCGACGCCGTGGATGCGGCGGGCGCCGAAGTCCACGACCGGCCGACCCCGCGCCGCCGCGACCACCCGCGCCGCCTTGGACGCCAGCAGCGTTTGCAGGTGGATCTGGTTCAACACAAACGTCTCGACAAGTTGCGCTTCGGCGATCGGCGCGGTGATTTCCAGCACCGGCTCGTGGGGAAACACCGGCGTGCCTTCCGCAACCGCGCAGACGTCGCCGGTGAACCGGAAATCGCGCAGCCAGTCGAGAAACGCCGGCGTGAAACAATCGAGCGAAGTCAGATACGCAATGGCGGCGGCATCAAACCGCATCGATTCAAGATGCGACAACACAGTGTCCAGCCCGCACGCGAGCAGGTAGTTGCGTTGCGGCGGCAACGCGCGAAAGAAGGTGCTGAACGTTGCTTCGCGCGCCGCCATGCCCTCGGCGACGTAAGCCTGGGCCATCGTCAGCTGGTACAGATCGGTGAAGAGAGCCGGCGCGGCGGGGTCGCCAGGGTGCGGATCGGTCATGCGGACCTGTTCTACGTACTCGGATGCACGCCAACAAGGGCGGTCAGGATCGCCGGGCCGCCGCCCGGCGGGCGTCGAGGGCAGCGCACAAACCCGACAGCGTGCGGGCGGTTGCCGCGATGTCGTCGGCCGAAAAGCCCGCCGCAAGCTCGGCCAGCACCGGCGATTCGGCCCCGCGCAGCGCGGCGACGACCGCCCGGCCCCGGGAGGACAGCGCCAGCAACGGCGAGCGGCGGTGGGCCGGGTTGGGCCGGGCGTGGACCAGACCCGCTTCGGCGAGGGCGTCCGCCAGCGACTGGATATGCTGGCGGCTGACCGACCGCGACCGCGCGATCGCCGGCACGGTCTGCGGGCCGCCGTCCAGTAGTTCCTCGAGCACCGCACGCATCGCCGGGGTCACTCCGATATGCCGGTGCAGGCGGTCCGCCGCCGCCTGCAGTCGCGGAAACGTGTCGCGCACCAGGCGCACGACGTGGTCCAATGCTTCGGCGGTCGCCATCAACCGGAATCAATCAATACCAAGTGAGTTGTCATAATATGCAAATTGACAATGGATATGTCAAACCAGGTCGTGGAGGCGTGGCATGGCCGGATTCCAGACGCTGAGGGTCGATCCGGACCAGGTGCCGGCGCCGGCGTTTGATCCCGCGCCGGAGGCATTGGGGCCGCAAACCGCGGTGCTGGCCGGGGGATGCTTTTGGTGCACCGAGGCGGTGTTCAAGGAGCTGGACGGCGTTGCGTCGGTGCGGACCGGCTATGCCGGCGGCACTGCCGACACCGCCAACTATGACGCCGTGTGCAGCGGCGCCACCGACCATGCCGAGGCCATCGAGATTACCTATGACCCCACGCGGACCTCGTTCGGGGAGATTCTTCGCGTCTTTTTTTCGGTCGCCCATGATCCGACGCAGATGAACCGCCAGGGCAATGATCGCGGCCGCCAGTATCGCTCGGCGATCTTTCCAGCCGACGAATTGCAGGAACGCATCGCCCGCGCATACATCGCCCAACTCGAACAGGCGCAAGTGTATTCGGCGCCGATCAAGACCCGCATCGAACCTGCCACCGAATTTTTTGCGGCGGAAGCGGCGCATCAGGATTACGCCGCGCGCAACCCGCGCCAAGGATACATCGTTCATGTGGCGAATCCGAAACTGGATGCGATGCGAAAGTATTTCGCGGCGCGGTTGCGCGGCCGCTAGGCACCGTCCGCGCCAAGTTGCGCTGTCGCCGCGATCGGGCGCACAATGGCGGATCGCACCAGCGAACAAAATTGAGGAGGATGACAGAATGAAAAAGGCGAAGTTTGCAATCGCCGCAGTCGGCCTGATCGCGTTTTCGGGCATTGCCGCGCCCGCGCAAGCGGCAACGTTGCAGGATGTGCAGGCGGCAGGCGTGCTGCGTTGCGGCATCAACACCGGGCTGGCTGGATTTGCGTTCACCGACGACGCCGGCAACTGGATCGGGTTTGACGCGGCGTACTGCAAGGCGCTGGCCGCCGCCGTACTCGGCGACCCGTCGAAGGTCGCCTATGTCAATCTTTCGGGCGCGAACCGTTTCCCGGCGCTGGCGTCCGGCGAAATCGACGTGTTGTCGCGGAACACGACCTGGACGTTTTCGCGCGACGTCGACCTGGGCTTCACGTTTGTCGGCGTTTCCTATTATGACGGCCAGGGATTCATCGCCCGCAAGTCGTTGGGGATTTCGAGTGTCGTCGAATTGAACGGCGCATCGATTTGCATCCAGACCGGCACCACGACCGAACTCAACCTGGCGGACTATTTCCGTTCGAACGGAATCAGCTATGAGCCGGTTCCGATCGAGGACAACGAGGAAGCCCGGGTGGCCTATGTCGCCGGGCGCTGCGACGCCTATACCGCCGACGCGTCGGCGCTGGCGGCGACCAAGACGACGCTGGAGGACCCGGACGCCCACATGGTGTTCCCGCAGATCATTTCGAAAGAACCGCTGGGGCCGCTGGTGCGCCAGGGCGACGACCAGTGGGCCGACATCGCGCGCTGGACGCTGAACGTACTGAAGAACGCCGAGGAATACGGCGTGACCCGCGGCAACGTCGCTGCGTTGGCGCGCGGCACCAACAACCCTGAGATCAACCGGATGCTGGGATCGGAAGGTTCCCTCGGTGCGATGCTGGGGCTGAATGCGGACTGGGCCGTCAAGGTGATCGCCGCGGTCGGAAACTACGGCGAGATCTTCGAGGAGTTTCTGGGTCCGAACACGCCGCTGGAGCTGCAGCGCGGCGTCAACGCCTTGTACAAGGATGGTGGTTTGCAGTACGCGCCGCCGATGCGGTAACCGGAGTTGGGATCGGGGGTCCGTTCCGGTGACGGGACGGACCCCTCCTCCGGCATGACCGGCAAACCACGACACGGGCCGTCGCTTGGCCGGCTTTGGACCGATGAACGGGTTCGCGGGGCGATTTTTCAGTTCCTGACGGTCCTCGGGCTGATCGCGTTCGTCTGGTTTCTGGTCGCCAATACGTCAGACAACATGGCCCAGATCGGCATGAAGGCCGGGTTTGGCTTCCTGGGCGACCAGGCGTTTTTCGACATCAACCAGAAGCTGATCGACTACACATCGACCGATACATACGGCCGCGCCCTGATGGTGGGGCTGCTGAACACACTGTTGGTGTCGGTGCTGGGGATTGTTGCCGCGACACTCCTTGGTTTTCTGATGGGAGTCCTGCGGCTGTCGCACAACTGGCTGGTGGCGCGGTTGGCCACCGTCTATGTCGAAACGATCCGCAATATTCCGTTGCTGTTACAGGTTGTGTTCTGGTGGACGCTGCTGACCGAGCTGCCCCGCGTACAGGAGAGCAAGTCGATCGCCGGATTGGTTTTCTTGAACAATCGCGGCGTTCGCATGCCCGCACCGGTGATGGAGCCGGGCATGGGAATCGTCGTTGTGGCGTTTCTGGCCGGCATTGTCGCCGCGTTCTTTGTCACACGCTGGGCAACGCGCCGCCGCATGGAGACCGGACAGCCGTTTCCGTCGATATGGGTCAATCTGGGTTTGGTGGTCGGCGCGCCGGTGGCGCTGTTCCTGTTGCTGGGCCAGCCGCTGCATTGGGACGTGCCGGTGCTGGGCACGTTCAATTTCAGCGGCGGGTTTCGGGTGACGCCGGAGCTGGTGGCGCTGTGGTGGGCATTGACGGTCTATACCGGCGCGTTCATCGCCGAGACGGTGCGCGGGGGTATTCTTGCGGTCAGCAAGGGCCAGACCGAGGCGGCGCAGGCCTTGGGCCTGTCCCGTGGCGCGACGATGCGGAAAATCGTGTTGCCGCAGGCGTTGCGGGTCATCGTGCCGCCGCTGACCAGCCAGTACCTGAACCTGACCAAGAATTCGTCGCTGGCGGTGGCGATCGGATACCAGGACCTGGTTTCGGTCGGCGGCACGATCCTGAATCAAAGCGGCCATTCGATCGAGATCGTTGGGATTTGGTTGGCTGTGTACCTGAGCCTGAGCGTGGGCACATCGGCGTTCATGAATTGGTACAACCACCGTGTCCGGCTGGTGGAGCGATGACCGAAACAGTCTTTCATCGCAGCAAGGCCGACCTGCTGCCGGAGCGGCCGCCGCCGCCCGGCACCGCCGGCGCCGTCGGATGGGTGCGCGAGAATCTGTTTTCGTCGTGGACGAATTCGGCGCTGACAATTTTGAGCCTGTACCTGTTGTGGCTGGTCGTGCCCGGCGTCTTTGGCTGGGCGTTTTTGGATGCCGGATTCGCCGGCACGGACCGCACCGCATGCGAGGGCGCCGGCGCATGCTGGGCATGGGTGGACCAGCGGATCGGCCAGTTCCTGTACGGGTTTTACCCGCGGGAGCAGACCTGGCGGGTTGATCTGGCGTTGTTGTTGCTGGTTCCGGCGGCGGCGCCGATTCTGTTCGACAAGCTGCCGTTCGGCCGCAAGGCATTGTGGTTCTCGCTGGCCTATCCGTTCCTTGCCGTGCTGATCCTGCTTGGCGGCTTTGGACTGGAAGAAGTGCCGACCGACAAGTTCGGCGGCTTCATGCTGAACATCACGATCGGACTGGCCGGCATCATTGTGTCGCTGCCGTTCGGGATTCTGCTGGCGCTGGGCCGCCGCTCGCAGATGCCGGTATTGCGACTGATTTGCATTGGCTTCATCGAGGCATTTCGCGGCATACCGCTGGTCACGTTCATGTTCACCGCGGCGCTGCTGTTGCCGCTGTTTCTGCCGTCGCATTTCAACTGGGATTTGGTGCTGCGCGTCATCGTCGTCGTGACGTTTTATGCCGCCGCCTATATCGCCGAGGTGATCCGCGGCGGATTGCAGGCGATCCCGCGCGGCCAGTACGAGGCGGCGCAGGCGCTGGGGTTGGGATATTGGCAGTCGATGCGGCTGGTGATTCTGCCGCAAGCCTTGAAGATTTCAATTCCCGGCATCGTCAATACCTTCATTGCACTGTTCAAGGACACGACGCTGGTCATTGTCATCGGCCTGTTCGACATTTTGAATATCGGCAACCAAATGGTCGCGAACCCGGACTGGCTGGGACTTGGTCTGGAGACCTATGTGTTTATCAGTGTGTTCTTTTTTGTGATCTGTTTTTCGATGTCCCGCTATTCGATGCACCTCGAGCGGCGGCTGGACACAACCAGGCGATAGGGAGGCCCGATGCAGGATCAGACGGCGGCCGGCCCGATCATCGAGATCAAGGGCGTCAACAAGTGGTTCGGCGACTACCACGCGCTCAGGGATATCAACCTGACCGTCGCGCGGCAGGAGAGAATCGTGATCTGCGGGCCGTCCGGATCGGGCAAGTCGACGCTGATTCGCACCATCAACCGCCTGGAAGAACACCAGGAAGGGTCGATTATCGTCGATGGCGTCGAACTGACCCACGACCTGAAGAACATCGACGCCGTCCGCCGCGAGGTCGGCATGGTGTTTCAAAGCTTTAACCTGTTTCCGCACCTGACTGTCTTGCAAAATTGCACGCTGGCGCCGATCTGGGTGCGCAGGTTGCCAAAGGCGGAAGCCGAAGCGACGGCGATGGAGTATCTGGAGCGCGTGCGGATTCCCGAACAGGCAAACAAATACCCCGGCCAGCTCTCCGGCGGTCAGCAGCAGCGGGTGGCCATCGCCCGCAGTCTGTGCATGCGCCCGAACGTGATGTTGTTCGACGAGCCGACTTCGGCGCTGGACCCGGAAATGATCAAGGAGGTTCTGGAGGTTATGGTGGACCTGGCCGAAAGCGGCATGACGATGCTGGTCGTGACGCACGAAATGGGGTTTGCCTCACAAGTCGCCGACCGGGTGATCTTCATGGATGCTGGCCAGATCGTCGAGTCCAACACGCCGGACGAGTTCTTCAACCGACCGCAGTCCGACCGCACCAGACTTTTCCTGAGCCAGGTCATCAGCCAGTAGGCGCGGGCATCGAGGTCTGGACTTGTGGCCTATGGGTCGCGTCGTGCGGCTGGTAGGAGCAGGTGGACCGTAGTTCCCTTTGCGGCGACGCTTTCGATGAATGCGGCGCCGCCGGCGTGTTCGGCGAAGTGCTGCACCATGGGCAGCCCAAGCCCGCTGCCGCGGCCGGCCCTGGTCGTGAAAAACGGCTCGAACGCGCGTTCCTGAACTTCCGCCGCCATGCCGCTGCCGGTATCGGACACGGTAATCCGGACGCCGTCGTCCGGTCGTTTGCCGCCCGGCATTCGTTCCGCCGCCGCATCGGGATCGAGCCGGGCAAACTCGATTGCGATCGTGCCGCCATGGGGCATTGCGTCCCGCGCATTGAGCACAAGATTGAGGAGCGCGTTTTCCAGTTCGCCCGGATCGGCATCGATGCCGGGCAGCCCGTCTTCGATGTTGGTGCGCAATTCGACGCTCGAACCCGCGGCCTGTTTCAACAGCCCGCTCATTTTCGGTACGACGTCGGACAGGTGGATTTGTTGCGGGGATATTGGCCGCCGCCGCGCATAGGACAGCAAGCGGCGTGACAAGTCTCCGCCTTGTTCGAGCGCGCGGACGAGGTTGACCAGACGCCAGTCGTCGCCGATGTGGTCGCGCAACAAGTCGGCGTTGCCGTTCGCCACCGCCATCAGATTTCCGAAATCGTGGGCGACTCCGCCCGCCAGCTGGCCCATCACCTCCATTTTCTGGGCCTGGAGCAGCTTGTCTTCGACCAGCTTGTTCTGGGTGATGTCGCGAACGACGACGATCGTCCAGTCGCGTCCGGTTTGCGAAAACCGCCCGCATCTGTACTCGACCGGAAAAGCGCCGCCGTCACGGCGGGTTCCGGTTTGTTGCGCCGGACGCGACGGCGGCGACGGCGGCGCGGCGCGGAATCCGGGAAGGATCTCGGACACCGTGATACCAATCAGCGCGCCCGCAGCATATCCGAATGTAAGCGCCGGAGCAAAACTCCCTCACTGAAGCGGCCGGGTAATCCGGTTGCGCCGGAGTAAAAC
>JAQBXG010000228.1 GCA_027625125.1 Pseudomonadota bacterium | reverse complement strand
CTCTGCACGGACCTTGACGGTCCGCCTATTGCGTTTCACGGCCCTTGACGGTCCGAGTCTTTGCTCTGCACGGACCTTGACGGTCCGCCTATTGCGTTTCACGGCCCTTGACGGTCCGAGTCTTTGCTCTGCGCGGACCTTGACGGTCCGCGACGGGTCCGCCATCAAACGCCAATGGCCGATCCATGCCGCCTGTACCTGCTGACGCCGCCGTCGCCGGGTCCGGACCTCGCCCAACGCGTCGCCGCCGCCCTCGACGGCGGTGACGTCGCCTGCGTGCAGCTCCGCGCCAAGGAGGCCGCCGAAGATGAACTCCTCGCCTTCGCCGCCGACCTGCGGAACGTATGCGCGCCGCGCGGCGTGGCGCTGGTGCTCAACGACAACGCCGCCCTCGCGGCCCGGGCCGGGGCCGACGGTGTCCACCTCGGGCAATGGGATGGCACGGTGCGTGCGGCCCGCGACCTGTTGGGCGACGACGCCATCGTCGGCGTCACCTGCCACGCCTCCCGCGACCTCGCGATCACCGCCGCCGACCAGGGCGCGTCCTATGTCGCCTTCGGGGCGTTCTTCGACACCGCGACAAAGGCCGCGCCAACCCGCGCCGACGCCGACCTTCTTGCGTGGTGGTCTGATTTCATCGAGGTGCCGTGCGTGGCGATCGGCGGCATCACAGCCGCCAACTGCGCGCCGCTGGTGCGCGCCGGGGCCGACTTCCTCGCGGTGTCGTCGGCGGTCTGGGATCATCCGGACGGCCCGGCGGCGGCGGTCGCCGCGTTGAACCGCGCGATCGCCGACGCGTCCAATTGAAGGCGCCGGGCCAAGCTGATACACCGGGGGCCGCCGGCGTCAGCAACCGGTGCCATCCCCTCGCGCGGTCCTCCACGAAAAGCGAAAAATGAAGATCGACGGCAACGCAATCCGCCCCGGCATGGTCATCGAGCACAAGGGCGACCTTTGGCTCGCGGTCAAGATTCAGCACACCCAACCGGGCAAGGGCGGCGCGTATCTCCAGGTCGAATTGAAAGGCGTCCGCACCGGCACAAAGCTCAATGAACGCTTCCGATCGTCGGAATCGGTCGAACGCGTGCGGTTGGAACAAAAACTGTACCAGTACCTGTTTTCCGACAATGGCCTGGTCACGGTGATGGACGGCGAAAGCTTCGAGCAATCCTCGTTCGCCGAATCGCTGCTCGGCGACGCGCTGCCGTTTCTCCAGGACGGCATGATGATCGATCTGAAATCCTACGAAGGCGAGGTCATCAGCGCCACTTTGCCGGAAACCGTCGTGGTCACGGTCCAGGAAACTGAACCGACCGTAAAAGGCCAGACCGCGGCCTCGTCCAACAAACCGGCGGTGTTGGAAAACGGCGTCCGCATCATGGTGCCGCCGTTCGTCGCCGCCGGTGAACGCATCCTCGTCAATACCAGCGACGCGACCTACGTTCGCCGCGCCGAGGACTAGGCGCAATGGCGCTGCGCTCGGCGCTGATCAACGTGATGACCGCCGCCGCCCGCCGCGCGGCCCGCAGCCTGTTGCGCGACTTCGGCGAGGTCGAACAGCTCCAGGTATCGATGAAGGGGCCAGCGGATTTCGTCAGCGCCGCCGACCGCCGCGCCGAGGACACGATCCGCACCGAGTTGAAAAAGGCGCGCCCCGGCTACGGCTTCCTGCTCGAAGAGCGGGGGGTGGAGGAGGGGGTGGACACCTCCAATCGCTGGCTGATCGATCCGCTCGACGGCACGACCAACTTCCTCCACGGCATTCCGCATTTCTCGATCTCGATTGCGCTCGAACGGGATTCGCGGCTGTTCGCGGGCGTCATCTACGACCCGATCCGCGACGAAATGTTTTGGGCCGAACACGGCGCCGGCGCCTATGTCAACGAAACCCGCCTGCGGGTGGCGGCGCGACAGCACATCGAAGACGCGGTCGTCGTCACCGGCATCCCCCACCGCGGGCGCGGCGGCAAGGAAGGCTACCTGCGGCAACTGCATGCGATGATGGAAACCGTGTCCGGCGTCCGCCGTTTCGGTTCGGCGGCGCTTGATCTCGCCTGGGTGGCGGCGGGGCGGTTCGACGGCTATTGGGAACAGGGCCTGAAGCCGTGGGACCTGGCGGCGGGCATCGTGCTGGTGCGCGAGGCCGGCGGCATCGCCAGCGAGGTCGGCGGCGGCGCGGCGATGCTGGCGTCGGGCAGCATCCTGTGTGCGAATCCGGTCTTGCACGGAAAGTTCGTCGATGTATTCCGGCGCGCCGGCGCGTCCGCCTGAGTTCCATGCCGTGCCGCCAAACCGGTTGCCCGGTGGCGGGGGCTGCGATAGGCTCGCAGCCACAACCCATTGAGATTCCTGTGATTCGTCGTCGGCGAGCGCTGCGTATGCAATCCCACACCCGGACGCACGCACCCCGGTACGCCCTCGCGGGGACGCGGGTGGCGGCGTGGGCGACGGTCGCCGCGCTCGGCATCGCGACACTGCCGGGAATCGCCACGGCCCAGACGCCGCCGGTCGTGATCGGCGGCGTCGGCCTGCCGGCGGTCGAAGTCAATCTCGATGC
>JAQBXG010000011.1 GCA_027625125.1 Pseudomonadota bacterium | reverse complement strand
CCCAGTCCAGTCATGCGCTCCAGCAAACTGGGGCCGGCCCGGCGGCTGCCGATGCCGCCGTTTGCCACCGCCGCCTCGGCGAACGGATCGGGGGCGGTCCGCGCCGGCGCCACTTTCGCCTCCATCGGCGGCGGCGCGATGAACGGGTCCGGCTCCAGCTGCGCGGAGCTGGTCGTGCGCAGCGCCTGCCGGGGTTCCGAACCGGCTTGCGGGCCTGGCCCGGCGCCTGCACGGATCGTGGCTTGGGCGACGGTCGAAGTCGCGGGGGCGGCAAAGACCGGCGACGCCGCCGGCTCGGACTCCATGCGGGTCTGCGGCCGTTCCATCTCGAAGGCGCGGGCCGGAATGCCGATTTGCGGCTCCGCCGACCTCTCCGCCGGTGCGACAAACGCAGGCGCGCTCGGAGGCGCGCTGACGGCGCGCACGACCTCCAGCCGCGGTGGCCGCACCGAGTCGACGGCCGCATCGATGCCGGTGGCGACAATCGACACCCGCATCGCTCCTTCGAGCCGTTCGTCGAACGTCGAGCCAAAGATGATGTTCGCCTTCGGGTCGACTTCGTCCTTGATGCGATTCACCGCCTCATCGACTTCGAACAGCGTCATGTCGGCGCCGCCGGTGATGTTGATCAGAATACCGCGGGCGCCGGCCATCGACGTATCCTCCAGCAGCGGGTTGGAGATCGCCGCCTCGGCCGCGGTCAACGCGCGCTTTTCTCCCTCGGCCTGGCCGGTTCCCATCATCGCCTTGCCCATCTCCTCCATCACCGCCTTGACGTCGGCGAAATCGAGGTTGATCAGTCCCGGCATTACCATCAGATCGGTAACGCCGCGGACACCGGCGTGCAGCACGTCGTCGGCCATCTTGAAGGCGTCGGCGAACGTCGTCTTTTCGTTGGCCACCCGGAACAGGTTCTGGTTCGGTATCACCAGCAGCGTATCGACGAAGCCCTGCAATTCCTGGATGCCCGCCTCGGCGATGGCCATGCGGTGGGCGCCTTCGAACGAAAACGGCTTGGTGACGACGCCAACCGTCAACACACCGGCCTCGCGCGCCAATTGGGCGATGACCGGCGCCGCGCCGGTGCCGGTGCCGCCCCCCATGCCGGCGGTGACGAACGCCATATGGCTGCCGGCGATGTGGTCCATGATTTCGTCGATGGCTTCCTGCGCCGCCGAGCGGCCGACCTCCGGCCGTGACCCGGAGCCCAGTCCCTGGGTAAGATTCGCGCCGAGTTGCACCTTGCGCGGTGCGACGGTCAGACTCAACGCCTGGGCGTCGGTGTTGCACGCGAGAAATTCGACGCCTTCGAGATCGGCGTTGATCATGTTGTTGACGGCGTTGCCGCCGGCGCCCCCGACACCGATGACGATGATTCTGGGCTTTAGTTCCGTCGGCTTCGGCGTTCCAAGATTGATGCTCACGTTGGCCTCCTAAGGTACCTGGTTGGATAAGAGTGGTCTTGCTGCCACTTCCTCCCTCAATTCCTTTCGACCGGGGGCCCAGCCCGGCCGTTCCGGGCCTACAAGTTCTGGCGCAGCCACCGGCCCATCATCGCCAGTGTGCTGCCTCCCCGATCCGCTGCGGCCAATGCGCCGACGTCGGCGGCCGCCAGTCCCGACGCGGCATACGACAACATGCCCGCGCAGGTCGCGAAGGCCGGTCCGGCGGCGCTTTCCGCAAGCCCATGGACGTGAATCGGCCGCCCGAGGCGCACTTGTTTGTCGAGCACCCGCGCGGCAACCTCGTTGACGCCGTCCAATTGGCTGGCGCCGCCGGTCAGCACCACCCGCCGTCCGGCGACTTGCCCGGCGCCGGCGGCGCTGAGGCGCGCGGCGGCAAGCTCGAACAGCTCCTCGATGCGGGGCGCGATGATGCGCGTCAGTTCGGCGCGCGGCACATGATTGGCTGACGCCTGTTCATCCTCGCCGACTTGGGGCACGTCGATCATGTCGCGCTCGTCTGCCTCGGTGCCGATGGCGCTGCCGTAAAGCGTCTTCATGCGTTCCGCATGGGCGACGGTGGCGCCAAGCCCCCGGGCGATATCGTTGGTGACGTGCTGGCCGCCGAGCGGCACAGATTCCACCAGAACCGGGCCGCCCTCGGCGAATACCGATATCGTCGTCACGCCGCCGCCCATGTCGATGACCGTGGCGCCCAACTCGGCCTCGTCTTCGACCAGCACCGCCAGTCCCGACGCATATCCGGACGCGACCAGCCCGCGCACTTCCAGATGGCCGCGACCGGTGCAAATCGCGACGTTGCGCGCCTGGCCCGCCTCGGCGGTGACGATGTGCAGGTTGGCCCCCAACTTCGCGCCAAACATGCCGCGGGGATCGCGGATGCCGGTTGCGCCGGCGATCGAATAATGCAGCGGGATCGCATGGACGACCTCTCGCCCTTCCGCGCCGGCGCGGACCATCGCCTGGTCGATCGCACGGTGAATGTCGGATTCCGTGACCTGGTTTCCGGTCACCGCGACCTCGACACCGACGGTGCGCGATGCCTGACCACCGCCCGACAGGTTGACCCAGGCCTCCTGGACGACGTCTCCGGCCATGCGCTCCGCCGCATGCACGGCAGCGCGCACCGATTCCTCGGCCGCCTCCATGTCGACGATGGCGCCGGCGCGCACGCCGCGCGCCCGGTGGTGGCCGATGCCGACGATGCTGACCGCCTGGTCCGCGCCAACGCGAGCGACGAAGCACACGACCTTTGTCGTGCCGACATCCAGCGCCGCGATCCAGTCGCCTTCCGCGGGTCCCGGCCGCCGGGTATGGGCGCGCTTCCAGAGGAACATCAGGCGTCCTCCACCGGCAGCCCGAACATCGCCGCGCTCTCGGGCCGCAAGCGCACGAACAAACGGTCGGCGAGCCGGAAATCCAGCATCTCCACGTCCCGCGCTAGGATCGCGTATTCTTCGTCCAGCCGCGCAAGACGTTCCCACGCCGCCGCCGCGTCCGCCGGCAACCGCGCGACAACGCCGGACTGGAAATGCACGTCCCACCGGCGTTCGCCGACGCGCACCGCCGCCCGCACCTGCGCCAGCAGCGAAGGGCGCGCCGCCAGTGCGTCGATCAGCGCCCCGGCGTTCGCCGCCGCATCCGGGCCGACGACCATCAACAATTGGTCAAAGCGGCCGACGTTCTCGACGGCGAGAATCTCGCCCTCGCGGTCGATCACCGACAGCGCCCCGTCCCGTTGCCAGATCGCGAACGGCCGCCGCTCACGCAGACTGACGCGAATGCGGCCCGGCAACTCCTTGCGCACCTCGGCGGCGGCAATCCAGCCGATCGCTTCCAGCCGCGCCCGCGCGCGCGCGGGATCAAATCCAAGTATCGAATCGCCGCGGGAGATGCCCAGCGCCGCCAGCAGTTCGTCCGCGGAGGCGTTGGTCCGGCCTTCGACCGCCACTTCCCGCACCACCAGTCCGGCGCGCGCTGACGCGGTTGCAAACATCTCGCCGGTCAGCGACACCGCGCGTCCCGGCAGCCCGCCCGCCGCCGCCGCGATCCCACCGCCCGCCAGCACGGCAAGCCCAGCAGCGACGGTGATGCGCCGCCACGACTTCCGCGGCATGCGGTTGCGCCCGGGCGCTAGCGTTCGCATCCCGCGTCCCCCAGCATCCATTCGACGAGATCGCCAAAGGCGATACCGGCATGGGCGGCGATTTCGGGAACCAGCGACGTCGGCGTCAGGCCGGGTTGGGTATTGACCTCCAGCAGATACACGCCATCGCCGTCGGATTCGTCCCAACGAAGGTCGGCGCGGGTGACGCCGCGGCAGCCGAGACAGGCGTGGGCGCGGGCCGCCAAGTCCATGCAGCGCGCATACGCGGTCTTGGCGATCGGCGCCGGCATCTGATGGGTCGATCCGCCGTGGCCGTATTTGGCAGCATAGTCATAGAACGGCGCGGCCGAACGAATCTCGATGACCCCCAGCGGCTCGCCGTCCCGCACCGCCACCGACAACTCACGGCCGGGGATGTACTTCTCCACCAGCACCGTATCGCCGTAATGCCAGGGCTCGGAGTCAAAGGGCGCCTTGTCGCCGCCGGCGACCAGCACGACGCCGACCGACGATCCTTCGTTGACCGGCTTGACCACATACGGTGGTTCCATCACCTCGCCGGACAGGAGTTCGTCGCGGCGGACGACGCCGCCCGGCGGGCACGGCAGACCCGCCGCAGCGAACAGCGTCCGCGACACCGGTTTGTCCATGGCAAGGGCCGACGCCAGTACCCCCGAATGGGTGTACGGCAGGCCCATCACCTCGAGCAGCCCCTGGATCGCGCCATCCTCGCCATACCGCCCGTGCAAGGCGTTAAATACCACATCTGGCCCCAATTCGGCGAGTTCCTGGCCGATGTTGTGTCCGGCATCGAGGGTCGCCACGTCATGGCCGCGCTCGCGCAGCGTCCTCGCCACCGCCGCGCCGGTGACCAGCGACACCTCGCGTTCGGCGGACCGGCCGCCCATCAGCACCGCCACCCGGGCCGCCATCAAGCGCCCTTCCCTTCGCAATCGGCTGGCCCGGCCCCTGCCGCCGCGCCGAGCACGTGGATTTCCCACTCGAGGGCGATGCCGCTGGCGGCATGCACCCGCTCGGCGACCGCCAACCCCAGATTCTCGAGATCGGCGGCAGTCGCGCCGCCGGTATTGATCAGAAAGTTCGCGTGTTGCGGCGACACCAGCGCCGCGCCCCTGGACAGGTTCGCGGCCCCGGCGTCGCGAATCAGCTCCCACGCCTTGCGGCCGGGCGGGTTCTTGAATGTACTGCCGCCGGTCCGCTCCCGCACCGGTTGGGTGCGTTCGCGGGCCGCGCGAATCTCGTCGATCCGCGCGGCGATCGCAGTCTTGTTGTCCGGCGTTCCGCGCAACGTCGCCCGCGTGAAGATCCACGATTCCGGCACGGCGGTCTGGCGATAGCCGAAGCCAAGGTGCTCCGGGCCAAGCCGATGGACGGTACCGCCGCGATCCACCGCCTCGGCGGCGACGACCACGTCGCGCATTTCGCGCCCGTAGGCGCCGGCGTTCATGCGCAGCGCCCCGCCGATCGTGCCGGGGATCCCCGACAGGAACTCAAGGCCCGCGAGGCCGCGCGCAGCGGCGGCCAGCGCGACATTGCCGTCCAATGCGCCGGCGCCGGTGACGACTTCGGCTCCGTCGCCGCCCACCCGAGCGAATGCGCCGCCGAGGCGAATGACGACGCCGGCTATGCCGCCGTCGCGGACCAGTACGTTGGAACCGACGCCGAGCACCGTGACCGGTAGCTCCGGCGCGAGGCGGCGGAGAAACTTCGACAGATCGGCGACATCGGCGGGGCGGAACATCACTTCCGCCGGTCCGCCGACGCGGAACCACGTCAGCTCCGACAGCGCCACGCACGCACGCAGACGCCCGCGGGCCGGCGGAATACCGGCAGGCATGCTTGAATCCACCGCCATCATGCGCGCGCCTTGCGCGGATCCCGAGCGGCTTCGGCCAGCTGCAGCGGCAGCGTCTGGGCCCAGTTCGTCACCGTGCCCGCACCAAGGCAAACGGCGACGTCGCCCCGCGCGGCCACCTCCGCAAGTAACGACGCCAGCATGCCGGGGTCGTCCAGCGCCAGGGCATGGCGGTGGCCGCGCGTGCGCAGACCGGCGACCAGCGCATCGCGGTCTATCCCTTCGATCGGCGATTCCCCGGCCGCATAGACATCGGCGACGATGACCGTGTCGGCATCGTTGAAACAGGTGCAGAAGTCCTCGAAAAGATCGCGCAACCGCGAATAGCGATGGGGCTGCACGACAGCGATGACCTTGCCGTCATATGCTTCTCGGGCCGCTGCCAGCACCGCCGCGATTTCCACCGGATGATGGGCGTAGTCGTCGATGACGGTGATTCCTGCCGCCTCGCCGACGCGGGTGAAGCGGCGGCGCACGCCCTTGAACTCCGACAACGCGCGCCGCAGCACGGTGGCGTCGATGCCAAGCTCCCGCGCGATCGCGATCGCCGCCAGCGCGTTCTGCACATTGTGAACGCCAGGCATCGGCAGGTGCAGGCCCTCGTAGGCGGTGGTGGCGCCGGAGCCGCGGTCGCTGACGACCACATCGAACCGGGAGCCCGACGCCGTCCGCTCCACATGGATCGCCCGCACGTCCGCCTGGGCGCTGATGCCATAGGTGATCACCCGGCGGTCGGAAATGCGTCCGACCAGCGCCTGCACCTCCGGGTGATCGATGCACAGCACCGCCGCGCCGTAGAACGGGATGTTTTCAACAAACGACTGAAAGGCGCGGCGCACCGCGTCAAAGTTGCCGTAGAAGTCCAGGTGTTCGGGATCAATGTTGGTGACGGCGGCGATGGTCGCCGGCAGGCGCACGAACGTCCCGTCGCTTTCGTCGGCTTCGACCACCATCCAGTCGCCGGCGCCCAGGCGCGCGTTCGAGCCATAGGCATTCAGTATGCCGCCGTTGATGACGGTGGGATCGTATTGCCCGGCATCCAGCATTGCCGCGATCATCGAAGTCGTCGTCGTCTTGCCGTGGGTGCCGCCGACGGCGACGCACCATTTGAGCCGCATCAATTCGGCCAGCATCTCCGCCCGCTGCACCACCGGGATAAAGCGTTCCCGGGCGGCGGCGATTTCCGGATTGCCCGACTTGATCGCTGACGACGCGACGACAACCGCGGCGTCGGCGACATTGGCGGCGGCGTGGCCGATCGCCACTTTGACGCCCAACTCCCGCAACCGCACGACGTTGGCGTTTTCGCTCTGGTCGCTGCCGCGCACCGCATAGCCCAGATTGTGCATGACTTCGGCAATGCCGCTCATGCCGATGCCGCCGATGCCGACGAAATGGATAACGCCGATGTCGAGGGGCATGGTTCTCATTCGGAAACTCTCCGTCCGCGGGCGGCCCCCATCGCCGCCGCCGGAACGACCCGAACCCGCGGCGCGACCAGATTTTCGACCAGCGCCGCCAGCGCCCGCGCCGCCTCGGGCCGATCCTCGCCCCGGCATTGTTCGGCGGCCCGATCGAGATCATCCGGATGCGCGAACAGCCGCCGCAGCAATTCGGCCAGCCTGGCCGGCGTGAATTCCGATTGCGGCACGATCCAGCCGCCCCCGGCGCCGGCCACGGATCGTGCGTTCGCGGTCTGGTGGTCGTCGACCGCATGAGGATACGGCACCAGCACGGCCGGCCGCCCCGCGGCCTTCAGTTCGGCGACGGTGGACGCGCCGGCGCGGCAGATCACCAGATGGGCCACCGCCAGCCGTGCGGGTACGTCGCCAAAGAACGGCGCCAGCTCGGCGTCGATGCCGGCCGCATCACAGATCGCCCGCGCCGCCGCCAGGGTTTCTGGCCGGCATTGCTGCGCCAGCTTCAGGCGCGCGCGCAGTTCAGCCGGCAACAGCGCCAGCGCGCTGGGCACGACCTCGGAGAACACCGCCGCGCCCTGGCTGCCGCCCAGCACAAGAAGTCGGATCGGTCCGTCGGCGGACGGCGGCGCATACCCGCCGGCGCGAATCGCCAACACCTCGGGCCGAACCGGGTTGCCCACCACTTCGGCCTTTGGCTGCGCGGCGTCGTCGAGACGCCCGGTGGCGGAAAACGAAAGCCCGACCCGCGTCACCCACGGCACCAGCAGCCGGTTGACCCGCCCCAGCACCGCATTCTGTTCATGCACTAGCGTCGGAATGCGCAGCCACAACGCCGCCAGCATCGTCGGCAGCGACGGATAGCCGCCGAAGCCGACCACCGCGACCGGCTTCAGGCGGCGCAACAGGCGCACCGCACGCAGCGTACCGGCCACCGCCAGCAAGACGCCGCGCGCGCGTCGAAGCGGACCGCCGACGCCGGGCGTTCCGGCGGGAATGCGATGGACATCGATCCCCGCCAGCGCGCCGCCATAGGCGATGCCGCGCACATCGGTGACCAGCGCCAGTTCGTGGCCGGCGGCGCGAAGCTCCGCCGCCAGCGCCTCCGCCGGGAACACATGGCCGCCGGTGCCGCCGGCGGCGAGTACGATGCCGCGCGCCATCATGGCGTCGCCCGCCCCAGAATCCACCGCGCCTCCAGCGCCGAGGTGCGGCGGCGGGTCAGCGCCAGCAACATGCCCATCGCCAGCGCCAACGCCAGCAGCGACGACCCGCCATATGAAAGGAACGGCAGCGTCATGCCCTTGGCCGGAAGCATCCGCAGGTTGACGCCCATGTTGATCGCCGCCTGCAACCCGAACTGGACGACAAGACCGGTCCCGGCCAGCAGCACGAAATAGTCAGTCTCGCGCATCAGCCGCACGATCGCGCGCAGCACGACAAATGCGAACGCGGCGGCGATCGCCAGGCAGGCGAGCAGCCCGAATTCCTCGCCGGCCACCGCGAAGATAAAGTCGGTATGGGCGTCGGGCAGCACGTTCTTGACGACGCCCTCGCCGGGACCGCGGCCGAACGGGCCGCCGGCGTGAAATGCGTTCAGCGCCGTTTCGACCTGGTAGTTCTCGCCCGGCACCGGAAACAGAAAGCCGTCGACCCGCGCGGTAACGTGGGGAACGAAAGCATACGCCAGCATCGCGGCGGCGGCCCCCGCGGCGGCCGCCGCCGCGACCCAGCGCAACGGCACCCCGGCGACAAAAAACTGGATCGTCCACGCGGCGACGATCAGCGCCGCCATGCCGATGTCCGGCTGCATCACCAGCAGCCCGATGACCACCGCCAGCACCAGCATCGACACCCAACGCACGCTGGCGTCGGCGGAACGTTGCTGCACCGCCAGAATCCAGGCCGAGACGACGGCGAAGGCGGGCTTCAGCAATTCCGACGGCTGAAACCAGATGCCGGCAATGCCCAGCCAGCGCCGCGCGCCGTTGACTTCCTCGCCGAACGGAATCGTCGCCGCGACCAGCACCAGCGAGACGACAAAGGCGACCGCCGCCAACCGGCGTACGTTGTCGGGCCGCAGCATCGACACGGTGGCGAGAACGAGGATCGCCGGGGCCAGGAACGACGCCTGCCGCGCCACGAAATGAAACGCACCATATCCCAGGCGCTCGGCGACCGGCGGGCTGGCGGCGATCACCAGAATCATCCCGGCGGCCATCAGTACGGCGACCGCGGCCAGGCTGAGGCGATCGACGGTCCACCACCAGCTGCCGACGATCGACGTATCGGTGCGGGCCGGTCCGATCATCGCGCAGCCTCCAGCAAACGCGCGAAGTCGCGAAAGGCATCGCCGCGCGCTTCGAAATCCGTGAACTGGTCGAAGGACGCACACGCCGGCGACAGCAACACCACCGGGTCCGCGACGCCGCTGTCGCGGGCCGTGGCAAACGCCAGGCTGACCGCGCGCGGCAGCGTTCCGGCGCGCGTCACCGCCACCTGTCCGGCCAGGGCGTCGGCGAACGCATCCTCCGCCTCGCCGATCAGAAACGCATGGCGAATGCGCGGAAACAGATGCGCCAGAGCCGCGATTCCCTGCTCCTTCGGCCGACCGCCGGCGATCCAGTAGATGTTATCGAAACTGCCGAGGGCGCGGCCGGCCGCGTCCACGTTCGTCGCCTTTGAATCGTTGATGAACTGCACGCCGCCGATTTCGGCCACCGCCTCCATGCGGTGGGCCAACCCCGGAAATGCCAGCAGCGCCTCCGCCGCCCGGGCCTCGTCGCAGCCCAGCGCCGTCGCCGCGGCAAAGGCGGCGGCGGCGTTCTGGTGGTTGTGTTCCCCACGCAGCCGGGCGGCCGCCAGGTCCACGATCGCCCGCGGCGCACCGTCGCGGGAGTCGTACAGCACGCCCAGTTCGACATATATGCCGCCGTCGACCGCGGCGCGGCCGGATATCGGCGTAACGTCGCGGCCATCAGCGGCCAGTTGCGCGAACATGGCGCGGGAGTCGGCGTCGTCGACGCCGATGATCGCGGCCCGGTCGCCGGGCTGCATCTCGAACAGCCGCTTCTTGGCGGCGATGTATCCGGCCATGCCGCCATGGCGCGCGAGGTGATCCGGCGACAGGTTCAACAGCACCGCGACATCGGCGGCGAGGCTGGTGGTCAGCGCGATCTGATAGGACGACAGCTCCAGTACGTAGACGCCGTCGGCTTCCAGCGTCGGCAGGGCCAGCACCGGCTCACCGAAATTCGCCCCCAACACCGCCTCGAATCCACAGGCGCGCAACAGCGCCAGCACCAGCGCCGTGGTGGTCGACTTGCCGTTGGTGCCGGTGATCGCCACGACCCGGGCCGGCAGCCGCGCGCGCGCGAACAATTCGACATCACCGAGGATTTCCGCGCCGCGAGCGTGCGCCAGACGCACGACTGCGTGCGGCTCGGGAAAGCGCAGCGGCACGCCGGGACTTAGGACCAGCGCGTCGATTTCACCCCAGTCGGCGGCGTACAGGTCCGCGAGCGGAACCCCGGCGGCCGCCGCCGCCGCGCGCCGGGCGGGATCGTCGTCCCAGGCCCGCACGTCGGCGCCGCCCGTGGCCAGCGCCCGCGCCGCCGCCAAACCGCTGCGGGCCAACCCGAACACCGCCACCGCACCGCCGCCGGATACCACCGCCCCGATCATCGCGCTACCGCAGCTTCAGCGTCGACAGCCCGGCCAACGCCAGGATGACGGCGATGATCCAAAAGCGGATCACGATTGTCGCTTCCTGCCATCCTTTTTCTTCGTAGTGGTGGTGCAGCGGCGCCATGCGGAACACGCGGTTGCCGGTCAGCCGAAACGACACTACCTGGACGATGACCGAAACGGTCTCCAGCACGAACAGGCCGCCGATAATCGCCAGCACCAGTTCGTGCTTGGTGATGACGCTGACCGCACCCAGCGCGCCGCCCATCGAAAGGCTGCCGGTATCGCCCATGAACAGCATCGCCGGCGGCGCGTTAAACCACAGAAACCCGAGGCCGCCGCCGATCAGCGCGCCGCAGAACACGGCGAGTTCGCCGGCGCCGGGCACCAGATGAATCTGCAAATAGTCGGCGAACACGACATTGCCGACCAGGTAGGCGATCAGCGCGAAGCTGGCGGCGGCAATCATCACCGGCACGATCGCCAGCCCGTCCAGTCCGTCGGTCAGGTTGACGGCATTGGATGCGCCGACGACGACGAAAATCGCGAACGGCAGGAACAGCACCCCCAGCGGCACCAGCAGGTTCTTGAAAAACGGAACCGCCAGCGAGGCAGCGAGCGGCTCGGGACTGACCTGCAACACCCAGAGTCCGGCGATCAGCGCCACGGCGATCTCGACGCCGAGTTTCAGCAGCATCGGCAGGCCGTGATGATCCGACGACGTGACCTTCAGGTAGTCGTCGACCAGCCCGATGGCGCCGAAACCGAACGTCACCAGCAGCGTGATCCAGACATACGGGTTCGACAGATCGGCCCACAGCAGCGTGCCGACGCCGATCGACACCAGAATCAGCACGCCGCCCATCGTCGGCGTACCCTGCTTGTGCAGGATATGCCCGATCGGCCCGTCGTTCCGGATCGGCTGTCCGTTCGTCTGTTTGGATTTCAGCCAGCGGATGATGACCGGGCCGAGAATGAAACTCAGCACCAACGCCGTCAGCACGGCGCCACCGGTGCGGAACGTCAGATACTGAAAGACATTCAGCGCCGCGAAGCGGTCGGACAGCGGCACCAGCAGGTGATACAGCATCAGGCCGCCCCCCGTTCGGACAGCGACGCCAGCGCCGCGACGACGGCGGCCATGCCCGCCGCCTGCGAACCCTTGACCAGCACCACGTCGCCCGGCCGCACGATGCGGACCAGTTCCCGCGCCGCGTCGGCTGCGGTATCCCAATGGGCGCCGCGGCGAGCGCCGTCCAGCGCGCGATGCAAGGCGACGGCCTCGGCCCCGACGGTCAGCACCAGATCGACGTCCGCCTCGTCTGCGACCTCCGCCAGTTCGGCGTGTAGCGCCGGCGATTCGACTCCCAGTTCCCGCATGTCGCCCAACACCGCGATGCGGCGGCCGCGCACGCCGGTCTCCGACGCCCCCAACACCCGCAGCGCCGCGCGCATCGACGCCGGATTGGCGTTGTAACTGTCGTCGACCAGAAGGAACGTGCCGTCACGGGTCTCAACCTGGATGCGCCGGCCCCGCCCCGGTCCGGCCTCGATACGGCCGAGCGCCAACGCCGCCAGCCCCAGATCGGCGCCCGCGGCCCAAACCGCCGCCAGCGCCGCCAGACTGTTCAGCACCCAGTGCCGTCCGGGCGCGCCGACCTTAAAGGCGACGCGCTCGCCGCAGACCTCGGCCGACACCGTCGAGCAGTCGTCGAGCAGCGCATGTTTGCGCAGCCGCACCTCAGCATCGGCGTGGACGCCGAAGCCGATGACGTCGGCGCCGGCCCGGTGGGCGGCGGCGGCCAGTACGTCGAAGTGTTGATTATCGCGATTCAGCACCGCCACCCCGCCCGCCTCAATGCCGACAAAGATCTCCGCCTTGGCTTCGGCGATTTTCTCGACCGAAGCAAAGAACTCGAGATGCGCCGCCTCGACCGTGGTGACGACCGCGACCTGCGGGCGCGCCAGCCGCGACAGTTTCGCGATTTCGCCGGCCCGGTTCATGCCGATTTCGAATACGCCGAAGTCGGCGGCGGCGGGCAGCGCGGCCACGGACAGCGGCACCCCCCAGTGGTTGTTGTGGCTGGCGGCGCTGGTGTGGGTCGCACCGGATTCGGCCAGCATCACCCGCAGCGCCTCTTTGGTGCCGGTCTTGCCGGCGCTGCCGGTGACGGCGATGACGCGGGCGCGGGCGCGGGCGCGGGCGGACGCGGCCAGACGCTCCAGTCCGCGCAACGGATCGTCGACCACCAGCATCGGGCCCTGCGGCGCCGCCCGCGCCGCCGCCGCCGTCGAAACCATCGCCGCGGCCGCCCCGGCCCGCATCGCGGCGTCTACATAGTCATGGCCGTCGAACCGCGGCCCGCGCAGGGCGACGAACAGATCGCCGGGAACGGTGGAGCGCGAGTCGATCGAGATTCCTGTCGCCGCCCAGGGGTGCGTGACTTCACCACCGGTCGCGGCGCGGGCGTCCTCCGCCGTCCACAGGGCGTCGCTCACGCCCCGACCCGGGCAAAAACCTTGGTGACCGCGCGGGCCGCGACCGCGTCGTTGAACGGCACGACATCGTCGCCGATGATCTGGCTGGTTTCGTGGCCCTTGCCGGCGATCAGCAGAATGTCGCCGTCGCCCAGGCCGGCCACGGCGGCCTCGATCGCTTCGGCGCGGCCGGCCACCTCGACGGCGCGCTCGCACCCGGCCATCACCTCGCGGCGGATGCCGGCCGGGTCTTCCGAACGCGGATTGTCGTCGGTGACGATGACCCGGTCGGCATGGGCGCACGCGACCCGGCCCATCTCGGGCCGCTTGCCGCGGTCGCGGTCGCCGCCGCATCCGAACACCACCGTCAGATGATTGCGGGCATGGGGGCGCAACGCGCGCAAACAGCTCGCCAGCGCGTCGGGCGTATGGGCGTAATCGACGAACACGCGGCCGCCGTTCAACTCCGCCACCTCCTGCACCCGGCCCGGCACGCCGCGCAGCATCGGCAGCGCCGCGACCGCCGCGGCCGGATCGCCGCCGGCGCCGGTGACCAGCGCCAGCGCGCACAACACGTTCCAGGCCTGGAAGTCTCCGACCAACGGCAGCCGCACGGTGTCGCGGTGGCCGTCCAGTTACAGCTCGACGTTTTGGCAGGAACCGTGGGCGCGGTAGCCAACGACGCGAAGATAGGCGCCATGGCGGCCGTAGGAAACGATGCGGTGCCCGGCATCGCGGCAGATCGCGGCGATGTCGGGATAGGCCGGAAGGTCGGCGTTCAGCACGGCGGTGCCCCCCGGCGCCAGCACGTTTCGGAACAGCCGCATCTTGGCGTCGAAATAGTCCTCGGGCGTGGTGTGATAATCGAAGTGATCGCGCGAGATGCTGGTGATCGCGGCGGCGGCGACGCGCACGCCGTCCAGGCGGCGCTGCGCCAGGCCATGGCTGGACGCCTCGACCACCGCGTGGTCGATGCCGTCGCTGGCAAGGCCCGCCAGCAGCCGATGCAATTCGATCGGCGGCGGCGTCGTATGGCTGAGCGGCGTTTCACGGCCGCCGGACAGGACGCCCAGGGTGCCGATGCTGGCGGCGGGGATGCCCAGCGCATCCCACAACTGGCGCACGAACCATGCCACCGATGTCTTGCCGTTGGTCCCGGTCACCGCCACCACGGTCGCCGGCTGGCGGCCGAAGAAACGGGCGGCGGCCTGGGCAAGCGTGCGGCGCGGATCGGCGTCGACGACCACCGCCACGCCGTCGGGCGCGTCGACCGCATGTTCGGCGAGGATCGCCACGGCGCCGTTGGCGACCGCTTCGCCGATGTTGCGCGCGCCGTCGGCGCTGCCGCCTTTCAGCGCCGCGAACAGGTCTCCGGGGCGGACGGCCGCCGAATGGTCGGCGAGGCCGCCGATCTCGGGGTCGGCGCCGCCGGCCTGGATTTGCATCAACTCAGAAAGCCGCACGGCCAGTCCTCCGATCGGGCAGGGAAACCATCAGCGCCCGGGTACGTTCCGTTTCCCCGCCGGTCCGCGGCGCGACGCCCAGCAGGGGCGCGATGCGGGCGATGATCGCGGCCGTCGCCGGCGCCGCCGTCCACCCGGCGGTGGCGAATCCGGCCGTCGCTTCGTTGCCTTTCGGCTCGTCGAGCATTACCAGCACCGCGTACCGCGGGGCGTCCATCGGAAACGCGGCGACGAACGAAGAAATCAGCGCGTCGGTGTTGTAGCCGCCGGCGACCGCCTTTTCCGCCGTGCCGGTCTTGCCGCCGACGACGAACCCTTCGGCGTCGGCTTGGCGGCCAGTGCCGCGCAACACATTCAACCGCAACATCGCGCCCAGAGCATCGGAGGTGGCCCGGGACAGCACCCGCTCTCCGGCCACCGGCCGGTCAACTGCCCGCAGCGTCGGCTCGACCCGGAGGCCGCCGTTGACGATGGCCGCGTAGGCCGCGGCGAGATGCAATTGGCTGACGGCGATGCCGTGACCATAGGCGATCGTTGTCATGCTGACTTCGCCCCACGGGCGCGGCACAATCGGCGCGCCGACCTCGGCCAATTCGAACTGCGGCCGTCGCAACAGCCCGAGCCGTTCCAGAAACGCCCGCTGGCGCTCGGGTCCGATCTCCATCGCGATCCGCGCGGCGCCGACGTTCGACGAATAGATGAACACTTCCGACATCGTAAGCCAGCGGTTTTCCGGGTGCGTGTCGCGGACCGTAAAGCGGTCGACCCGGAGCGGCCCGGTGGCGTCGAATTTCTCGTCCAGGGTTGCGGTTGCATATTCCAGCGCCATCGCCGCTGTCAGAATCTTGAATGTCGAGCCCGGCTCGTAGACGCCGAGGGTGGCGCGGTTGAAACGCGCGTCCGCGGACGACTCTGTCACGCGATTGGGGTCGAAATCGGGCAGAGACACCTGGGCCAGAATTTCTCCGGTGGCGACGTCGATGACCGTACCGGCGGCGGCGACTGCGTCGAAGGTTTGCATCGCGCGGGCCAGTTCGTCGTGCAGCACGTGCTGGACGCGGATGTCGACCGAAAGCCGGAGCGCGCCGCCGCCGGCCCTCAGTTCGTCGTCCATGCCCTTTTCGACGCCGGCAAGCCCGTGGTCGTCGACATCGGCAAAGCCGACGACGTGGCCGGTCAGCGCCCCGTGGGGATAGACCCGGCGCTGTTCGAAGCGAAAGTCGATGCCGGGAATGCCCAGATTGTGGATGTCCGCCTGCTGCCGTGGCGTCAGGTGCCGCGCCAGCCAGACAAAGTCCCGATCCGAGGTCAGGCGGGACAACAGGTCGTCGCGATCCATGCCGGACAGCAACGGCGCCAGCGCATCCGCCGCGCCGGCGGCGTCCAGCACCTGGTTGGGGTCGGCGAACAGCGATGCGACCGCAAGGCTGGTCGCCAGCACGACGCCGTTGCGGTCGACAATGTCGCCGCGCAACGGCACGGCCGCGCCGGCGGCATCGCTTCCGTGCAGTCCCACCGCACCCGGCGACGCCAGAATCACCAGCCGCGCGGCGATCGAAAGGAAGATCAGGGCCAGGAACCCGCCGACCACCACCAGTCGCACATGGCCGGTGTCCAGCGCCTGGAGTCCGGAACGCGGGCCGACGCGGACCCGCCGGTCGGGAGGAGATCCGGTCGGGTCCGCGCCAAGCCGTGCCATGAGCGATACTGCGCTCACGGCCCCTCTCACTTCACAACCGGCGCCGCTTGGGCAGGCGACGCCGGGGGGAGAAGCCGGAGGAGAGGATCCCGGCCTTTCGCGGGCTGGGCTGCCACGCGAAACGGTAATTCGTCGAGGGCGCCGATGCGGCGAACCGGCACCGGCGCCAAACCAAGATGGCGGTCAGAGAGTTCCTGCAGCCGCTCGGGCTGGTTCAGGTAGCTCCACTCCGCCTCCAGCACGTGCAGGGTCTGCTCCTGCCGTGTGATGTCCCGCTGCAAGGCGGCGGCGTGGCGGTCCAGGCGCTCCACCTCGTACTTCATCGCATAGACGCCGAACGACAGCACCGAGGCGCCGGCGATGCCGCCAAGTACGAACAGGCCGTTCCGGGTCATGCCGCTTCCCCCATCCCCCAGGCCGGCGCGTCGGTGCGGATCGCCCAG
>JAQBXG010000227.1 GCA_027625125.1 Pseudomonadota bacterium | reverse complement strand
CGGGTGCGAAGTTCCAGAGACCGCTCGGATTCGGTCGTCGCGCGGTCAGCGACGTCCGCGGCTGGCACGTTGCTTTGCTGCAGGTTCTGGAGCGTGAGGTTCGATTCCCTCAGCAGCTCCGCCCGCCAGGCGACAAGCTTGCGGCGGAAATACTCCCGCTGCCGGGCGTTCATGAACGGCTCGTCCTCCGTCGGCCGATAGTCCCGCGGCAGTCGCGTCGCCATGTGCCTCTGTACTCCCCGGTCTACGGACGGCCGCGGAGTATAGGAATCCGACCAAGGCGCCGCAACACCGGGGCGGTGCAGGGTACGCTGAAGGTTGCGGGGATTTTCAGGGGAATTGTTCGAGCTTCGCGAGTTCGACGGACGCGCGAAGCTCGATTTCGTCCAGAATCGTGTTCAGGCGCGGGTCCTCGGTCGCGTTGCGCCGTGTGCGTACCGTCTCGACCAGATCGGCAAGCCGTTCCCGCGGGATGGCGCCGTCCAGCAGGCCGACGCGAATGTCCTCCAGGCTGTCCAGCATGCGCTCGGCGCGCCGCAGACCGGCCGAGCGGCCATGGGTCGCATCGCCCACTTCCTGGATGGCCAGCAATGCATCGACCGGCGTCGTGCCGCCTGGTCCGGACACCGGGGCGGCAGAATCGCGGCCGCCGGAATCGATCTGCGCGGCGAACTTGGCCCCCTTCGCGTCCTGCTTCTTCCGCAGACGCGCGGCCTCGGCAGGGGTTCGAATCGGGCCGGTTCCGGTAATTTTCATCGCTGGGCGGGCTTCCTCGGGAATCCCCGGTTCGCGTCCGATCCTCAGGCTGACCGGCGACCGTTAACAACCGGTTAAGAACCGATACCACGGACGGCATATGGTTGCACAGCGCCTCTGGCGGCAACAGTTGCCCCCCGGCAGACGATGCCGCGCGGGCCGCCCCGGGCCGGGCAGAAAAACTGTTTCTTTTCAAATGCTTCCAGTTTGTGGTCGTGGCACGGGTTTCGCTTTGTGTATGGCGGCGCCGATGGCAAAGTCCATGGCGGATGCAACAGTACCCGGGCGCGATGCCGAACCCCCGAAGGACCGCATGAACCAGAACCAGGACAGGCCCACGACTTCCCGGCGCGCCCGCGCCCTCGTGGCGGCGCTGTTGGCGGGCCTTCTCGGCGCCATCACCGCCGAGGCGGCGGCGGCGCCGCGCATCAAGGACATCGCCGATTTCGAAGGTATCCGCGACAACTTGCTGGTCGGCTATGGCCTCGTGGTCGGCTTGAACGGCACCGGGGATTCACTGCGCAACTCGCCGTTCACGCGCTAGAGCCTGACGGCGATGCTGGAACGGCTTGGCGTCAACACCCGCGGCGACGCGGCCCTGAATACGTCAAACGTCGCCGCCGTTGTCGTCACCGCCAATCTTGCCCCGTTCGCGTTGCAGGGCACCCGGATGGACGTGAACGTCAGCACCCTGGGCGACGCCTCCAGCCTGTTGGGCGGCACGCTGCTGGTGACGCCGCTGCTGGGCGCCGACGGCGAGGTCTACGCAGTCGCACAGGGATCGATCGCGGTCGGCGGCTTCACGGCCCAGGGCGCCGCCGAGACGGTTACAAAGGGTGTGCCGACCGGCGGTCGGATGGCCAACGGCGCCATTGTCGAACGCGAGGTGCCGTTCGATTTCTCGCAAATGCATACCGTGCGGATCGCGCTGCGAAACCCGGACCTGACCACCGCCCGCCGCATGGCCGAGGCGATCAACCTCGCGCTGGGCTTTCCTGCCGCTGCCGCGTCGGACCCGGCCACCGTTCGCGTGACCATTCCACCGGCGCTTTCGGGCGACGTGGTCGGTCTGCTGACGACGATCGAACAGGTCGAGGTCGAACCGGACCAGCCCGCGCGCATCGTCATCGACGAACATAACGGCGTCATCGTCATCGGCGCCAATGTGCGTGTCGACGAAGTCGCAATCGCCCAGGGCAACCTGACCATCCGCATCACCGAGACTCCCCAGGTTTCGCAGCCCGGACCGTTCGCGGCCGGCGAGGCCGTGGAAGTGCCGCGCAGCGATATCGCGGTCGACGAGGGCGCTGAGAATCGCCTCGTGGTCTTGCGCCCCGGTGTCACCCTTCAGGATCTGGTGGACGGACTGAATGCGCTCGGGATCGGGCCGCGGGATCTCATCTCGATCCTGCAGGCGATCAAGGCCGCCGGTGCGCTGCAGGCCGAAATCACGGTGATGTAGTCATGGACTCTCCGGTCCTCCTTGCTCTCCAGCAAGCCCAGAACAAGGCTCCGGTCGTACCCGCCGGCCGCGACAAGGCGCGCGAAGCCGCCGAGCAGTTCGAGGCGGTGTTCCTCGCCCAGATCCTGGACACGATGTTCGAGGGCGTAAGCACCGAGCCGCCGTTCGGTGGCGGCGCCGGCGAGGGCATCTTCCGGTCGCTGATGAATGCCGAGATCGCCGACGACATTGCCAAGTCGGGCGGCGTCGGTATCGCCGATTCGATCTACCGTGAACTGCTCCGTTTGCAGGAGGTGGCCGCATGACCCCGGCGGTGAAGCGGCTGGTGGCCCTCGCCAACCGGCTCGCGGAGGTGCTCGAGCCCGAGAA
>JAQBXG010000226.1 GCA_027625125.1 Pseudomonadota bacterium | reverse complement strand
CCCCGCGAGGAGGCGAGCTTGCGCGCCAGCGGACTCGCAAGAATTCGTGGTCCTGCCGACGGTCCCGCGGCCGGTCCTGCGGACTGCCTTACTGCGGCCGGTCCCGCGGACGGTCCTGCGGACTGCCTTACTGCGGCCGGTCCCGCGGACGGCGCAACCCTGGACGGCGCCGCATCCAGCACCGAGGCGTCCTCTCCGTCCTCCAGAATCATCGCGATGACGCTATTGACCGCCACGCCTTCGGTGCCCGCCGGCACGACGATGCGGCCCAGCGTGCCGTCGTCCACCGCCTCGACTTCCATCGTCGCCTTGTCGGTTTCGATCTCGGCCAGCACCTCGCCGGACCGGACGGCGTCGCCGACCGCCTTTTTCCAGGCGGCGATCTTGCCTTCGGTCATTGTCGGCGACAGCGCCGGCATGGTCACGGCGACCGGCATCGCTAGCGATAACACACGGCGCGGGCGGCGGCGGCGACCTGTTCCGCCGACGGCAGCGCAAGCTGTTCCAGATTGGCGGCATAGGGCAACGGCACGTCCTGGGCCGATACCCGCGCCACCGGCGCGTCCAGATCATCGAACGCCTGCTCCATCACCTGCGCCGACATTTCCGCGCCGATGCCGACGAACGGCCATGCCTGTTCGACCGAAACGATGCGGTTGGTCTTTCGCACCGAGGCGACGACCGTCGCCGTGTCCAGCGGCCGCAACGTGCGCAGGTCGATCACCTCGGCGTCGATCCCGTCGGCGGCCAGCAGGTCGGCCGCGTTCAGGCACAAATCGACGGCGATCGAATAGCCGACCAACGTCACGTCATTCCCGGCCCGCGCCACCCGCGCCTTGCCGATCGGCAGCACGAATTCTTCGACCGGCACCTCGAAACTGCGGCCGTACAGCAACTCGTTTTCCAGGAACACCACCGGGTTCGGGTCGCGAATCGCCGCCTTCAACAGACCTTTCGCGTCCGCCGCCGAATAGGGCGCCACCACCTTCAATCCCGGCACGCTGGCGTACCACGGCGCGAAGTCCTGCGAATGCTGCGCCGCGACCCGCGCCGCGGCGCCGTTCGGGCCGCGAAACACGATCGGCACCGGCATCCGGCCGCCCGACATGTACAACGTCTTGGCGGCGGAATTGACGATGGCGTCGATCGCCTGCATCGCGAAATTGAACGTCATGAATTCGACAATCGGCTTCAGCCCGGCATAGGCGGCGCCGACCGCAAGATGCGCGAACCCGTATTCGGTGATCGGCGTATCGATCACGCGGCGGTCGCCGAACTCCTCCAGCAGTCCCTGGCTGACCTTGTATGCGCCGTGGTATTCCGCCACTTCCTCGCCCATCAGGAACACGTCCGGGTCGCGGCGCATTTCTTCGGCCATTGCGTCCCGCAGCGCCTCGCGCACCGTCAAACTGACCAGAGCGCCGGACGCCACAGGCTCCGGCGCCAAACCATGAGCGCCGGACGCCACAGGCTCCGGCGCCAAACCATGAGCGCCGGACGCCGCAGGCTCCGGCGCGCTGGCAGCGATTGCGCTGCCCACCGCAGGTGCGCTCACCGCAGGTGGGGTGGGTGTGGATGTTGCGGCAGGCGGCGCTTCGCTCGGCGTTGCCGTCGCGACCTTGCCGCCGGCGACGAAGTTCGCGAGGGCCTCCGGCCCCTCCCCGTCCTCCAGAACCACGGCGATCACGTCATTGACCGCCACGTCCTCGGTGCCCGCAGCGACGACCAGCCGCCCCAGCACGCCCTCGTCGACGGCCTCGACTTCCATCGTCGCCTTGTCGGTTTCGATCTCGGCCAGCGCGTCGCCCGCCGCAACCGCATCGCCCTCCGCCTTCAACCACCGCGCAAGCTTGCCGTGGGTCATCGTCGGCGACAGCGCCGGCATGCGAACGGCGGTGGCCATTTCAGACCTCGACCAGCACGTCGGTATACAGTTCCGCAGGGTCCGGCTCGGGGCTGGCCTGCGCGAAATCCGCCGCGTCGGCGACGATCTGTTTGACCTCGCGGTCCACGGCCTTCAGATCCGCCTCGCCGACCCCGTCCGCCAGCAGCCGTTCGCGCAAATGATCGATCGGATCGCGCTCGGCCCGCACTTTGTCGACTTCCTCCCGGGTCCGGTACTTGGCCGGGTCCGACATCGAATGTCCACGATAGCGATAGGTCATCATCTCCAGGATGATCGGGCCATTGCCGGCGCGGCAATGGGCGACGGCTTTTTGCCCCGCCGCGTAGACCGCGGTCACATCCATGCCGTCGACCTGTTCGCCGGGAATATGAAATGCCGCGCCGCGCTTGTGAAAATGCGTTTCCGCCGACGCCCGCGCCACCGACGTGCCCATCGCGTACTGGTTGTTCTCGATCAGGAACACGACCGGCAACCGCCACAGCTCGGCCATATTGAATGCCTCCGACACCTGGCCCTGGTTGGCGGCGCCGTCGCCGAAGTAGCTGAGCGTGACGTGGTCGGTGCCGCGGTATTTGGCGGCGAACGCGAGGCCCGCGCCCAGCGGCGCCGGCGTACCGACGATGCCGTGGCCGCCGAAGAAGTTCTTCTCCGGCGAAAACATATGCATCGAGCCGCCCTTGCCGCCGGAATAGCCGTCGCGGCGG
>JAQBXG010000225.1 GCA_027625125.1 Pseudomonadota bacterium | reverse complement strand
GTCCTCCGGCGGATCGCCGAGGGCCTGGACGGCATCGGAGATTCGCCGATGCCAGGACTTCACCCTGGTCTGCTGTTTCTGTGTCTGCCAGCCGCAAACGACCAGGCGATCCTCGGCCCGGGTCATCGCCACGTACAACAGCCGCCGGTATTCTTCGTCGCTGCGGTCCCGCGCCGCTTCGCGGGCGCGTCGGGACACGCGATCCTGCTCGGCGGTGCGGCGTGGCCAAAGCAGGTTCATCGCGTCGCCGGATTCGCCCTGGTCCCACAACAGGACATCGGACAGACCGGGCACCCACACGGTGTCGGCCAGAAACACGATCGGCGCCTGGAGTCCCTTGGCGCCGTGCACCGTCAGCACCCGCACTTCATCGCGCCCCTGTTCCTGTTCGCGCTTGATCTCGGTCCGCCCGGATTCGATCCAGCGCAGGAACCCTTGCAGCGACGGGGGGTGGGAATGTTCGTATTCCAACGCGCTGGCGAGGAACTCATCGACCGGATCGTCAGCCTCGCGCCCCAGACGGGCGAACAGCCGCAGCCGCCCGCCCGCCGCCAGCAACTCGGCGAAGAACGTATGCGGCGGCACCGTATCGGCCCGCGCCAGATGCGCCGCCAACGCGCGGTGCGCTTCGGCAAATGCCGGAGACTTGTCGCGGCGCGCAACGAGCGCGGCCCACAGCCGGCCGCTGCGGCCGTAGGCAAGGTCGAACACTTCGTCCTCGGTGAGTCCGACAAACGGGCCTTTCAGCACCACCGCCAGATTGAGATCGTCGTCCGGAAACAGCGCGAATCGGGCAAGGGCCATCAGGTCGGCGACCGGCAACTGGTCGGTCAGAATCATGCGGTCGACCCCGGCCACCGGGATGCCGCGCAGTTTGAACGCCCGGATCAGCTCGGGGACAAACGCGGTGCGGCGCTGGACCAAAACCATGACGTCCCCGGCGCGAACCGGGCGATTGCGGGCCGGCAGCATTTCCTTGCCGACCCAGCCCTGGACACATTCGGCGATGCGGTTCGCCAGCAGGGCGCTGGGGCTCGCCCTCTGCTCGTTTTGCCGCGCCGGATCCCACGCCGACTGCGTTGCGGCGATCTGGGGCGCCAACACCGGCCACAGTTCGATGAACCCGCCCTGGCCCTGGCGGCGCGAGATATGGTGAATCTCGCCGCCGTCGAACAGCAGCCCTTTCCGCGCTTCCGGCTCCCGGAACACCTTGTCGACCAATTCCAGGATCACCGGCACCGTGCGGAATGATTCGACCAGGTCCTCTGTTCGCCAGAGTTCCTCCGCCGCCACCACGCGCGCACGGAACCGCTCGCGCCACGATGCGAACAGGGCCGGATCGGCATGGCGGAAGCCATAGATCGACTGCTTTGGATCCCCGACCGCGAACACGGTGCGCGGCCCCTCGCGGGCGCCGGCCCCGGCGAAGAATTCGGCGGTCAGCAGATCGACCACCTCCCACTGCACCGGACTGGTGTCCTGCGCCTCGTCGATCAGGAAATGGTCGATGCCGCCATCGAGCTTGAAGCGCACCCATTCGCCGATTCCGGGACGCCGCAGCAGTTCCGCCGTCTTCAAGATCAAGTCGTCGTAATCGACGAGGGCGTGGCGTTCCTTGTTGCGTTCGATTTCCGTCAGCAGCGAGTCGGCGACCCGCAGCAGCGACGCGGTTTGCGACAATGTCAGCGCTGCGCGGAACCGCTGGCGCACCGCCTCCAGCCGGTCGGTTTCGGCGATCAAGACGCCTTCGGCGTCGGGCATTGCCGCCCGCGTCGCGTTCGTCAGCAACGAGGACTCCTTCAGTCGGTCGCCGTTGCCGCCGTCCTTGAAGAATGCGCCGAGATATGCGCCGAACTTCTCGGCGCGGAGACCGGCGTCGGACCCCAGCCAGTCCAGGATCGCTTCGCCGCGCCCGGATTCGCGCACGCCGCCGTCGACCATCGCCTTGGCGGCGCGGCGCAATGCATCCGCATCGAAAGCGCCGTCGGCGGACGCGGCGGCGGTGAGAACCTCCGGCGAATCGCCCGCGGCGAGATCAAGTGCAGCGCGAAGGCGGTCGATCGCCGCCTCGGCGCCGTCGGCCAACAGCGCGCGGAGCCGCGAGCGGTTGCCGCCGAGCGCCCGCATCAATTCGCCGAATTGGCCTTCGTTCGCCCGCTCTGTGATGGTTTCGATCTCGCGCGCGAGATCGGTGTCGGCCCCGGCGCGGGCAAGCAGCACATTGCGGGCGTCGAACTGCATTTCCGCCGCCGTCCGTTCGTCCATGACCTGGAAGTGCGCGGCTACGCCGCTTTCGACCGGAAACCGGCCCAGCAGCGATTGACAGTACGAATGGATCGTCTGGATCGGGATGCCGCCCGGTTCGTCCAGTACGCGCGGCAGTTGTCGGCGGGCGCGGGCGATTTCGAGCTCGGTGAACTCGTCGCTGCCGCCGCACAGCACCTGAAGCTCCGCGGCGAGTTCGTCGCGTGGCGCGGTCGCCCAGCGAACCAGCGATTCGACGACCCGGGATTTCATTTCCGCCGCCGCCGCCCTGGTGAACGTCAACGCGAGAATGCTGGACGGCGCTGCACCGGCCAGCAGCAACCGCAGAACGCGATCGGTCAGCACCCG
>JAQBXG010000224.1 GCA_027625125.1 Pseudomonadota bacterium | reverse complement strand
GTGGCTCCAGCGGCCGATGCCGCAGCCGAGGTCGGCGACGCGCTTGCCGCGCAGCGTTTCGAGATCGACAACGTCGAAGTATTGGCGGAACTCGGTTTCGTGTTCCGGCATCACGCGCGGGAATGCGCCCCATTCGTCGCCGAAGGTTTGCTGGATGTCGGCGGCGAACTCGCCGGAGGCGTCGGTGGCGGCAGCCGTGAGATGGCGGAGGCGGGCCGGGGCGCGGGCTGGGTCGATCGCCAGGATCACGTCGTCGACGACCGGCATGGTTCTGCCGTCGACGACGATTGCGGAGTCTGTGACAGTCACCGACTTCGCGCCGAAGATGTCCTTCAGCGATTCCTCGCGGCCCGCGTAATAGGACGCCATCGGATCAGGCGGTGCCGGAAGGTGCGAGCGAATCGCGCCAGGCTTCGAACATCAGCACGCCCCACAGCTGTTCGGAATCGACGTTGCCGCCGGACTGGAACCGCTCCCATGCGCCGCGCACCAGGCCGGGGTCGACAAAGCCCGCCGATTGGAGGCGATCCCGCGCCAGCAGCGATTCGGCCCAGTCGCGCAGCGGCCCGCGCAGCCACGGGCCGTACGGCAGGCCGAAGCCTTTCTTCGGCCGGTCGAGGATCGCGCGCGGCACATGGCGGTACAGAATACGACGCAGCAGCCATTTGTCGGCGCCGTCGCGGACTTTCATGTGCTGGGGCAGCGACCATGCCAGTTCGACGACGCGGTGATCCAGCAGCGGCACCCGCGCTTCGAGGCTGACCGCCATCGACGCGCGATCCACCTTGGTCAGGATGTCGTCGGGCAGGTAGGTCGCGGTGTCGAGGTATTGCATGCGGCGGAGGAAGTCGGGGATCTGGTGGCGCAATTCCGGGTCGAACGGGATGCCGCGCGGCTCGGTCGATCCCGGCACCAATTGTTGCGGGTTTGGCCACTGGCTGTGCTGGCGGCGGTACAGCGCATCGGCGTCGGGCTCGCGCAGGAAGCCGGCGAATTTCGACGCCCGCTCGGCGATGCGGATCGGCCTGCGCGCGGCCGGGATCAAATGCGACAACGCGACCCAGAACGATTTCGGCGGCGCATCGATCATCGCCGCCATCGCGGAGCGCAGGGCCGGAGGCAGCCACAGGAAGCGGCGGCGCACCAGCTCGGCCCAGTGGTAGCGGGTGTAGCCCGCGAACATCTCGTCACCGCCGTCGCCGGACAGCGCCACCGTGACGGCGCCGCGCGCGAGGCGCGAAACGAGATGGGTCGGGATCTGGGACGAATCGGCGAACGGCTCGTCGTACATCGACGGCAGATCGGGGATCACCGCCATCGCCTCGTCGGGGCCGACATAGAGCTCGGTGTGGTCGGTGCCGAGATGTTCGGCGACCGCCTTGGCATGGACCGCCTCGTTGTAATCGGGCTGGGTGAAGCCGATCGAGAACGTGCGGACCGGACGCGGACTTTGCGCCTGCATCAACGCGACGACCAGCGACGAATCGACGCCGCCGGAGAGGAACGCGCCGAGCGGCACATCGGCGACCATGCGGAGCCGCACCGCTTCGGCAAGGGCCGATTCGAGCGCCTGTTCGGCCTCGGCCACCGACGGCGGCGGCGAAGCGATTTGCGATGCCGTGCGCAGATCCCAGTAGCGATGGATTTGTGGCGGCGCGCCGGGGCGGACGACCAGGCGCGTGCCGGGGGCGAGCTTGGCCGCGCCTTTGTAGATGCAGAACGGCGACGGCACGTAATTCCAGCGCAGAAACGCGGCCAGGGAATCCCGGTCGATTTCCGGCGACCAGTCGGCGCACGCGCGGAGCGCCTTCAGTTCGGAGCCGAACAGAAACAGCGAACCCGATTGGGCCCAGAACAGCGGCTTGATGCCGAGGCGGTCGCGGACCAGGTGCAGCTCGCGGCTGGTCCGGTCCCACAGGGCGAACGCGAACATGCCGACGAAGCGCTCGACGGCGGCGGCGAGGCCCCAGGCATCGATCGCCGCCAGCATCACTTCGGTATCGCTGTGGCCGCGAAACGCGGCGCCGGCGGCTTCGAGCTCGCGGCGCAGTTCGGGGAAGTTGTAGACCTCGCCGTTGTACGAAATGACGTAGCGGCCCGACGCCGACTGCATCGGCTGCGCGCCCAGCGGCGACAGGTCGAGAATCGACAGGCGGCGGTGGCCGAGGGCGATGCCGGATTCCGCATCGGCCCAGACACCGCCGGCGTCGGGGCCGCGATGGCGCAACGTGTCGGCCATGCGACCGGCGGTGGCTTCGAGCCAGCCGGCATCCCGCCCCGGTCGGAGAACCCCGGCGATTCCGCACATTTCAGACTTCTCCGGGGAGGCCGCGCCGAAGGGCGGCCCGGCGACCGAACCTTGCTGCTGCCGCCATGTTGCCGCTGACCATGTTGCCGCTGATATCGCATTTTTCGGCCCGCGCTGTCACACCGGACCGGCGCAGCGGCGAATGCTTTGGGGCACCGCTGGGCCGCGCGGGCTGGTATCGTGGGGCATGGGCGGGCGCGAACTGGATGGCGGGGACCTGGAGCGGCTGTTGTCGCTGTATGTCGAATCCGGCGCCGACGAGGCGATTGGCGACGTGGCCCGGAACCACCTTGCCGAGGCGGCGGAGG
>JAQBXG010000010.1 GCA_027625125.1 Pseudomonadota bacterium | reverse complement strand
TGGCCCACAGCTACGGGTTCAAGATCGGCGAATGTCCGGTACGAAACAGTCCCAGGCGATACGGAAGCTCCAAGTTCACAACCCTGCGGTATCAGGGCCTGGTCGATCTGCTGTCATTGTTGTTCATCCACAACTACCACCTGAGTCCGCTTCACTTTTTTGCGAAGATTTCGGCGGTATTCGTGGTTCCCAGTGCGTCGATCCTGACGTACTTCGTCGTGCGCCATCTGCTTGCGGCAATTGGCGTCGGCGGCCCGTACATGATTACCGAACGGCCGCTGTTGTCGATATCGCTGACGATGTTCCTGATCGGTATCAACGTCCTGCTGACCGGATTTGTATGCGACTTTATCCTGCACCATCTGGTTCGCGGCCGGCGCGTCAGCATCAGCGACCCGTATGTCGCGCGGGTCCTGGGCGATGCGGACGCCGACGAGCCGGCCCGGCGCCAGTAGGCGGGCCACTGCGGTCGCCTATCCGGTCGAGCTGTTCTGCGTCAGCAGCCGCAAGCGCCCGTCTCGGAGCGCATAACGCAGCACATTGTGACCGGGACCGACGGCATCGCGGAGTTCGTCACCGCTCAGCACATCGTCAATACATTCCTGGGTGCGGTAATACTTCGCCGACGCCATGTAGATCGTCGCGAAGATGTCTCCGGCGCGCAGACTGCCGATGTGCGCCGGGTGCAATCCGGAAAACTCGTCCGTGATTGCAATTCCGTCTGTCGTGAAGGCGACGGCGCGGTGAACGGTGAATTCAGTCGGGCGACGACGGTGGATAAATACCCCGGTAATCAGAGTGCGCTTGACCCAGTCGGCCAGGGTCACGTTGCGGCCCACCGTGAACGTGAATGCCCGGAACGCAAGGAACCGGAATTGCGAGGCAGTGCGATTGTGGACAACGGAGTAGAACCGCTGCCGGACCCGCAAGACGCGCTCTTTTTGCAGCGGCTTTTCCTCTCCGACGCAGTCGTTCGCGCCAGATGCCGGCGCTCTGGTCAGGAATTGCGTGCTGAATCGCCGCCTGCGGCGATCTTGCAGCATGTATCCGGCATGGGAAAACGCGAGTTGGCCCGTTGTCTTGTCCCAGCACTTGACCACACCGCCCTTGGACGGTCCGACGATCGTGTAGTGCGTTGCATCCGAGCGCACGTACAGGCCCGCATCCGGCCAGTGCCGCTCGAACTGCCGCTGATGCGGAAGGTCGACAGAGGGATTCGCACCCTTTGCCATCGTCGCGCGCAGCGCCAGCGCATAGCTGGATAGCAACGGCACGAAATTGCGGATGTCGGTATCGGCCAGCGCCGGTGTATGGCTGCCGGCCAGCGCGGTCGCGCCGGCCGCGGCGATCGATTCTGCTTCCGGCAGCCGGTCGGCAAGCAGCTCGAACCCGGCAGGAAAATAGAGCGGGCAGTTGCGGCTGCCGTATTCGCCGCCGATGGAACCGTCCGGGTGGACGAAGTACTGCAGAAACCGAACCGAGGGCGCGACGAGGGACTCGAACAGGGGTGAATCGGGCGGCTCGAACTGGAGGTAATTGGCGAGGAAGTGCGTCGCCAGCGTTTGGTATCCCGGATCCGCGCCGCCATATTCGTTGATCCAGCCTTCGGCGGACGACGCCTGGGTGCGAACGCTATCGATCAACTCCTCAGCCCGGCGCAAGAAACGCCCGGTACCGGTAATTCGATGCACTGCCCGCAGGGCGCAGGCCGCGCCGGCGCGATGATTGGAGATGAATCCGTGGAGTTCGTCGCGTGCGCACAGGAAATCGGCGCCGCGAACCATCATTTCGATCCATCTGGCCCGCCTGCCGTCGGGAATCACGCCGGCCTGGTCCAGCAGGCGGAACGCCTCGGCAGCCTCGAAGACCGGAAACGCTACGCCGACAAAGCTGAACTCGTTGGGATAGTGGTGATCGAACGATCCGTTGCGGTGCTGAATCCGGCACAGAAACTCGAAACCCGCCATGGTCCAGTCAAGCAGGCGCGGCATGCGGTGCCAGCGATTGCCCGCAAACGGGGTGGTATACAGGACGGCGAGTGCATAGATGGCGCGCTGCAGGTCGGTGTTGCTGAAGTCCTTTGTCGCCCAGGCCCAATACTCGCGGTCGAATGAGCCGTAGGTCGACGAGAACGGATCCCGGTCAAGTTGGCTGAAGATGCGCGGCGCTGCCGCGACGAGCCGTTCGCAATAAAGCGCATGGCGCTTCGCCACGTTCATTTGCTGCTCGCCGGTGGCAAGCGCGGGCATGCAGTGACTCGGCTACTGAAAATCAAGGTTTGCATACCGCTGCCGCCATGCGCGAAAGACGATGAGATTGTAGATGATCCGATAGTAGTTGCGCCGCCCCGACATGTGGAGTTCGGTGATGCGCCGAAGCGCGGGCATCGAAATCTCGCCGCCGGTGAGATGTTCCAGATCGCCTGTCGCCACGAGTTCATCGACCAGGCCACGGAGACGCCGCTTGAGCCATCGGGCGAGGGGAAAGGTGAAGCCCTGTTTGCGCTGGTCGACGATCT
Organism: Pseudomonadota bacterium; assembly: GCA_027625125.1. Classification (GTDB taxonomy): domain Bacteria; phylum Pseudomonadota; class Alphaproteobacteria; order UBA2966; family CAIVPW01; genus JAQBXG01. The sequence goes on along the minus strand of JAQBXG010000010.1, from coordinate 14,352 downwards.
GCGCCGGATAACCGCGTTCGCGCAACGACTCACGCAGCATGCGCTTCAGCACCGATCCTTGCGCCTTGACCGAATCCGGCAGCCGGTTTGCGAACTCGATCAACGGGGCGGACAGGAACGGCGCTCGCACCTCCAGGCTGTGGAGCATGGCGGCTCGGTCCGTGTGGTGACAGACGAACTCCGGCAGGAACACATTTTGGTAGTACCGGAGCATCTTCTGGATGCCGGATGCCGGGCGCCCGTCGGCCTCAAGGACGTCAAACGCGCCGCCGGGGCGCATCGGGTCGAAGAACGCATCGCCGGCCTTGGGCAACAGGCGCGACAGAGCCTCGGGCGGCAGCGATGACAGCCACAATCCATGACGATTCGATGGATGTGACGGAAAGCCTTGCAGGTACGCGAGCGCCTTGAATTGCAGTCCCAGATAGCCGTCGGTCGCGGGGAGAAATCCGGCCGCGGCGCGGGCCGCGGCCGCGACGGGGGCCGGCAAATGGCGCAGGACCGAGGCGGCGGCGACCCCCGCAAAGGGCGCGTATCCGGCAAACAGTTCATCGGCGCCATCGCCCGCCAGGGCCACGGTGATGTGTGGTCGGCAGGCCTGGGCGAGGAAGTATGTGTTGACGTATCCGGGGTCGCCATGGGGCTCGTCGAGGACTTCCATCAGCTCCGTGAAACTTGCATGCAGCGCGCCTTCGTCGAGCAAGACTGATCTTGCCGCGACACCGATCTGCGCGGCCGCGACAGCGGCCTTGGCGCTTTCGTCGTAGTCGGCCTCGGCCATCGAGACGGAAAACGCTTGCACGGCCGGAGCGGCGTCATGGCAGGAGTCGAGAACGAGCGTGCTGTCGATGCCGCCGCTGAGAAACACGCCGACCGGAACATCCGACCGCATCGAGATTCGGCAGGACCGATCAAACAGTTTTTCAAACTCGGATCGTGCTTCGGCAAAGGACAGGTCCAGCGGGTCGGCGCCGGGCGTCGACTCCCACCACCGCTCGTGGTGCGCTGTTTGGCGCCCGATCCTGAGGAGACAGCCGGGAAGCAGTTTTTCCACGCCGGCGATCGGCGTAGATCGCCTTGGGTAGTAGGAATGCGCGAGGAATTGCCGAAACGCCTGGCGATCCAACTGCCAGCGGAATTGCGGCAGCGACAACAGCGAGCGCAGCTCTGATCCGAATACGACGCCGCCATCATATATGTGCACGTACAGCGGCTTTTGTCCGAGCGGGTCGCGGAACAGGAGGTGTTCGCCAGTTTCGCGATCATGGAGCGCGCCGGCAAACATCCCGTCCAGGCGGCGGAGACCGTTAACGCCCCAGGCGGCAAGGACGTGGAGGAGTACTTCGGTGTCTGAATCGGTGTGGAAGGTCCGGCCTTCGCGCTCAAGCTCCTGCCGCAGTTCGATGTAGTTGTAGATTTCGCCGTTGAACGCAAGGACGTACCGATCACCGCCGAGGAACGGCTGGGCCGCCGCATCGGTCAGGTCGAGGATGCTGAGGCGCTGGTGTCCCAGGTACACATGGCGGTCCGTCCATTCGCCAAACCCGTCCGGCCCGCGGTGAACCATCGTTTTCGTTGCTGCCCGGGCGCATTCGATTTCGCCCGCGGCAAGGCCGTCGCCAAAGCGCACCCAGCCGAAGATTCCGCACATTACGGCGTCAGCCTGCGAATCGAGCTTCTGGAATCCCGACCGTATCCGTCGGCACCGCGAACAGCGCACCCGATAGCGGCGCTGTCGCCAACGCATCGTCGGCCAGCCCGTCGGCAGCCGAAGTTACGTAAAGTGTTCGGAGGTCGGATCCGCCGAAAGTGCAACTGGTGGGCCGCGGAACCGGCATGCGAATCACCTGGCGGATGGCGCCGCCGGGCGCGTACCGGGTGATGCGCCAGCCGTCCCAATGGGCGCTCCAGACGTCTCCGTCGGCCGAGACCGTCAGGCCATCCGGAAATCCATCGGAATCGGGGATTCGCGCGAACACGCGGCGCCCGGAGATGTCGCCCGAGTCACGGTCGAAATCGAATGCCAGAATCTGTCGATTGACCGTGTCGGTGACATAGAGCGTTCGGTCGTCGGGACTCCAGCCGATGCCGTTGGTGACGACGAATCCCGAAACCATGGCTGTTACCCGCAGATTGTCGTCAATCCGGTAGAGAGTGCCGGTTGGGTGCGTCAGTGCCCGGTCCATTGTTCCCGCCCAGAATCGTCCGCGCCGGTCACACTTGCCGTCATTGAATCGGTTGTTTGGCGCATCTTCCTCGGGGGTCGCGACAAGTTCGACGGCGCCACTTTCCAGGTCAAGGTACGCCACGGCGCGACCAAGCCCGGCAATCGCGCCACCGTCGCGCCGCAATGCAAGGCAGCCGATCGTGTCGGGGACCTTGAGGGAGGTTCGTCGCGCACCATCGGCCGCGCAGCTGTGGACCTCGCGGGCGAGGATGTCGACCCAATGCAACCGCTGATCCACGGGCGACCACAACGGACCCTCGCCCAACCGGGCGCCTGCGGCCCACACGCAGGCGGGCGCCAATTCGTCGTTATTTTTCAGCGGCTTTCGACGGTTGAATGTGACGCGGGTTTGAGGCCACTATACGGGTGCCGCGTTGCTCGCGGCAACACGATCCTGAACTCCCCAAGGTCAGCAACCGCCTGGCAAATCCACCGATTGATTCGCCGGGACACGGATTCGGGCTATATCGAAACCCGGCCGGACGCATGCGAGCCGCACACGGAGCGAGAACGCGAGATGGGCAATTTGAGTTCGGCAAAGAGCTTCCTCGACCCGAGGCAGGTGAGCTATCTGATTTTCTATGTCACGAACCGCTGCAATTTTCGATGCAAGTTCTGCTTCTATTACGCGGAAATCGAAAAGGGGAGAAAGCCAAACGAGTTGAGTCTGGATGAAATTGATCGGTTCAGCCGCCAATTGGGTCCGTTGTTGCAACTTTCGTTGACGGGCGGCGAGCCGTTCCTGCGGAAGGACCTCGCCGAGTTGACTCATATCTTCATCCGCAACTGCGACCCGCGCTATATCACGATTCCGACGAACGCATCTTTGACGGACCGCATGGTGCGGTTCCTCGAAGACGTGCTGCCGCAGCATCCCAACACCTATCTGCGGCTGACCTTCTCGATCGACGGAATTGGCGACGATCACGACGAAGCACGTTCGATGCCGGGCTCATACGAGAAGATCCGGGCCAGCTATGCGGCGATCAGCCCGTTGCGGGCGCGGTTTCCCAATCTGGTGCTGGATGCGAATTCGGTCTTCACCGCCCGATCCGAGGACCGCATTCTGGAAACCATGCGCAGGCTGCACGCGGATTTTCAGTTCGACAATCTGTCCATCACCTATGCGCGCGGCGACGTGAAGGACCCGACGCTGAAGACCGACTCGCGGGACAAGTATGTCGAAGTAAACGAGTATCTGGAGAGCATCCGCAGAACAAAGGAAAACCGGTTTCTGTATCCGGTTTGGCGTGGGGTGCGGGATGTGTCGCGGCAGAACCTGATTCGCACTGTTTTTGACGACGAGTTTGTGACGCCCTGCGTGGCCGGCCGGAAATTGCTGGTGATCAGCGAGACCGGCGAAGTTCACCCGTGCGAGATTCTTGATTCGTCGATGGGAAATCTGCGCGAAGTTGATTTCGATGTCCGGCAACTGCTGAAGCGAAAAGAAAGCAGAGAGTTGGTCGACTGGATCAAGACCAGCAAGTGCAAATGCAGTTTTGAATGTGCGCTGGCCGCGAACGTGGTGTGGAATGCCTCCCAGTACCCGAAGATGGCGGCGTCGGCGGCGCGGAACGTGGGGCGAACATAGGCAATGCCTGGCGCCGGGGATGCAGCCGGGGCTGTTGGAGGCGGGGTGTCCGGGATGATCAGCGTGATCATCCCGTCTTACAATTCGGCCGGGACCATCGCAGACTGCATTCGCAGCGTTCTGGAAACCGGCTACGCGCCGCTTGAGATTCTCGTTGTCGACGATTGCTCGACGGACGAGTCGCCTGGGATTGTAGAAGGCATTGCGGCCGAGCACGCGGACCGGGTGCGATTGGTGCGGCAACCGCGAAACGCGGGACCGGCGTGCGCCCGTAACGCGGGCGCGCGAGCGGCGAAGGGCGAGTTCTATTTCTTTCTCGACAGCGATACCCGCATGCTCCCTGGAGCGCTTGCGAGTTTCCGCAATCGCATCGAGGACGCCGATGCCGTGGTCGGCATCTATGACCTGCAACCGCTCAATCCCGGCGCCGCGCCGCTTTATAAGGCGCTGCTGAACTACTACTTTTTCGCCCGCAAGGGCGTGATTGGGTACGAAGTGTTTGATTCCTCACGCGCCGGAATCCGTGCGAAAGCATTTGAAGCCGTCGGCGGATTTGACGAAAGCCTCGGGTGGGGCATGGATTACGAAAACGAGGATTTGGGCTACCGGCTGATCGAACAACACTCGATGTTGCTGGATCCGGAGATTTCGGTTCGGCACCACTTTCCGGGGTTTTGCAAGCTCGCGCGCACGTACTTTCTGAGGGTCGCGTTGTGGATGGAAATCTTTGCCAGCCGGAGGAAGTTTGAGTCCGGTGGTGTGACTTCCGCAGGAACCGGACTGAGTTCTGCGGCGCTTCTGGCGGCTTTGCCGCTGGCGATGGCGTCGCTTCTGCCGTTGCCGGCGCCGGCGCCGGCCGGATTGGCGGCGACCGGCGCCGTCCTGTTTGTGGTCTACCTGGCCGGGTACGCCGGGTTTTTCGCTTTTGTCGCCCGGCATCGCCCGGTCTTTTTGGTGCCGGCCGTACTCCTGAACATCGCATTCACCGTCATCATCGGCGCCGGCGCCGCGTACGGATTGCTGAAGGTGTTGAGCGGCACGTCCCGGGTTGCGGCACCGCCGGCTCGAAATCCGTCGGGCTAGCCGGCGGACGCCGGGAGCAGCCGTCCGCAGCGCGCTTCGTAGTCCAGCCACACAAGGCGGGCGACCGAGCCGACCAGGTCCGCCGGCAAAGTGCGAAGCGAAATGCCGATGTCGCCGAAGACATCGGCCGCCATGGCGGCGTATTCGCCCTGGCTCCAGTACCCGCGGACGAGGCCGTCTTTTCCTTCGCGGAACCACAAAGCCGGCCGATACGGCAACACGCCGGGGCCGACCAGATCGTTACGCAGGAAGATTTGGTATGCGCTTGCGCCGGGCGCAGATGGCACCTGCGCATAGCGGTTCGCGATGCGTTCGGCGATCAGAGCGAAATCGGCGGGGTTGAGCCGGCGCTCCGCGAGTCCGGAGGTGATGACCGCGGTGATGGCGCCCGACTCCAGCATGGCGACATATTGCGGCAGCGTCAGAATCTTGAACCTTGTCGCGAGTTCTTCGGGATACGGCTGTTCCCAGAAATACGCCATCGCGCCGACGCCCTGCTCGAAACCGGCTGGCAGTCTTCGCCCGGAGGCAGCGACAGCCGCGCCGAGGTAGTCCATGGCGACTGCGTCCTCGGGCAAATTCCGGTCGATCCAGCAGGCGACGCGGGCAATTTCGAGCGGGCGTTTCTGGAACGGGTCGCCCCGCAACACCACGGACACGGCGCTTTGGGCGGTGAACTCGGCCGCGTTCAGCAGGGCGGCAACCATGACGCCGCCGCGGACGATCCAGCGGAGCCGCGGGATTGCGGCCGCGCCATTCGCGTACGCGCCAAGTCCGAGCAGCACAAGGAACGGTATCCAGTGATGCAGGTACGGGCTAGCGAAACGGTCGGCGAGGCTGTAGCTGGCGAAAATGCCGACCAGGACGATCGCCGAGATGACCGGAACCGTTCCTGCGAACAGCGCTGCCGCTCTGCGCCGTCGAACCAGGGGCGGCAGGAATACGGCGACCGACCCCGCGAGGGGCAGCAGGGTCAGCAGGTTCGCATGCTCGTTGGGGGAGAAGAACGCGCGCAACGCCGCCGCGCGGCTGGAAACAAACCACAGGGTTGCCTCGACCCACGTCCTTTCCGTTGCCTGTTCCGCGGTCCAGGCGACGCGGTGCAACAGGTAATTGAACATGAATGATTCCGGATCAGCGGCAAGGATGAGAATGCTGGGAATCGACGGCACCAGGCCGGCGGCGGCGAACGTCACCAGAAATCTGGCGGCGGGCATGTCGAGGTTCCATCGGCGCCGCATCATCCAGGCGGATGCCAGGACGACGATGCCGAGGGGGAGAAGGACAGCGCGGCTGTTGACCATCACGCCGACGCAAAATCCCGCCACCGCAATCCTCAGCAGAGGATGCCGGTCAAATCGGGCCAGGACGAATACCGCCGAAATCAGGGCCAGGTTCGCGACCGCGGAGTGCCGAACCTCGAGATTGTTTTCGATCCAGGTCCAGCAGAACGCCATCAGCACAAAGGCGTAGAGGCCGATCTCCTTGCCGTAGTGGCGGCTCGCCAGGGACGTGACCATCGCGACCGTCGCCGCGACCGACAAGGCGGCGAACAGGCGCCCGGCTTCCAGGCTCGGGCCCAGCAATCCTGCCACGGCCGCAAACGGCAAATACGCCCAGATGGCGTGGGAGGTGAAATAGTCGATCACCGGCACGTTTCCGGCGGCAAGATGCAGCGCCTGATAGTGGTAGGCGCCCTCGTCGGAGCTTCCGGTCCGGTAGAACCACAACAACATCAAGCTGGGGAGCCAGACCAGCACCGCGGCGACAAAGACGGGCCGCACCCAGGTTGGTGCAGACTCCGCCCGGTCGTCGCGGTTTCGATCCGACGTTGTCACAATCTACGTGCCGCGGACGGACCCGGTGGCGAACACGGGCGGTGAGTCAACGATGCCGGTGCGGCCGGGTGCATATCAGATTCCGGCCCCGATGCGCCAGGCATGGCGCTCTGATTTTGCCGAACTGCGCTCCGTGGAGCGGCGCGTCATGGCGGCGCGGTGTGCGGCAAGCCGCAACGCGCCCATGCGGTCGACGGAGCGCACACGCCGGGCCTAGACGATCGGCAGGTCGCCGGCGAGTTCGGCGGTCAGGCCGGACTCGTAGTCGGTTTGCGGTTCGAAGGCGTCGAGCGAGCGCGCGACGACCTGGGTGCCTTCGTGCCGGGCGATATGGAACAGCGCGTCGCCTTCGTGGACCAGCGGCAGGCGGGTCTTGCCGATGACGACGCCGCCGGTGGCGGCGCGGACTTCCAGTTCGGTGTCGCCGAGCGGATCAGTGATCGTGCCGAGCAGGTCGCCGTCGGCGACGTTCCGACCGAGTTCGGCGGTGCTGCGAAGCAGACCGCTGCGTTCGGCGCGAATCCATCGCGTCGAGCGAATGATGACCGGGTCCGGACGCCGACGTAGTTGCCGTCGCGACGGTGGCAGCATGCCGATCGTGCGCATCACCCGGACGACCCCGGATACGCCGGCGCGAACGTAGGGTTCGTTGAACCGCAGGGCCTCTCCCGCCTCGTAGACGATGACCGGCACTGAGACTTTTGCCGCGGCATCTCGCAGACTGCCTGCCGGATACCCGGTGTTGATCACCAGAGGCACGCCGAAACTGCGCGCCAGCAGCTCAGCATCCGGGTCGTCGAGATTGCCGCGCACGTGGGGGAAGTTGTCGCGATGGATCGCGCCCGTATGCAGGTCGATCCCGTAGGACGACGGAGCTACGATTTCGTCCATGAACAGACGCGCGAGGCGCGCAGTCAGCGAACCATGCGGCGACCCCGGAAACGACCGATTGAGGTCGCGCCGGTCGGGCAGATAGCGCGACTGGGCCAGGAATCCGAGGACATTGACGATCGGTACCGCGACCAAAGTGCCGCGCAGCTTTCCGAGGGACGAGAGCCGCAACACGCGGCGAATGATCTCGACGCCGTTGATCTCGTCGCCGTGCAACGCCGCGCAAATAAAGAGCCGGGGACCGGCATAGCGCCCGTGAATCACCCGCACCGACATGTTCACCGGCGCGTGGGTCGAGAGATCGGCCAGCGGCAAGTCGACGGTGGCGCGTCTGCCGGGGGCGATGGCTACGCCGCCCAGGGACGTCGGGGATTGCCGAAGTTTCTGGTGGGTTTCCGGGTTCGGAGTTGCCGTTGCCGGGCGGGCCTTGAGATGGTTCGACATCGTCAATCAGCCGCGCCCACGGGTCTTTGTGCGATTGGGCCTTGCCGCCTTTTCGATGAACTCGATGATTCGTCCGGCGACGTCGATACCGGTCGCTGCCTCCACGCCTTCGAGGCCAGGGGAGGAGTTCACTTCCATGACCACCGGGCCGTGATTTGAACGCAACAAATCGACGCCACAGACGTTGAGGCCCATTGCTCGTGCCGAACGCACCGCGGTCAGTCGCTCTTCCGGCGTAATCTTTACGGCCTGGGCGGAACCGCCGCGATGGAGGTTCGAGCGGAAGTCGCCCTTGGCCCCCTGACGCCGCATCGCCGCCACGACCTTTTCGCCGACGACGAGACATCGAATGTCGACGCCGTCAGCCTCCTTGATGAATTCCTGTACGAGGATGTTTACGTTTACGCCGCTGAATGCCTCCATCACCGATTTGGCCGAATTGTGCGTTTCGCCGAGGACGACGCCGATGCCCTGGGTGCCTTCGAGCAGCTTGATCACCACAGGCGCGCCGCCGGCGATCGCTATGACATCATCGGCGTATTTGGCGGAGTTGGCGAAGCCAGTGACCGGCAGGCCGATGCCGTCGCGAGCAAGCAGTTGTAGAGAGCGAAGCTTGTCGCGGGAGCGGCCGATGGCGACCGATTCGTTCAGAGGCCACACGCCCATCATTTCGAGCTGCCGCAGCACGGCCAGGCCATAGAACGTGATCGACGCGCCAATTCGCGGGATGACGGCGTCATATCCTTCGATCTTGCCACCTTCGTACCGGAGCTCCGGACGATGGGAGGTGATGTTCATATAGCAGCGCGTGGTGTTGAAGATATTGATCGTGTGGTCGCTGGACTCTGCCGCTTCGACGAGCCGTTTGTGGGAGTACAGGTTCGGATTGCGGGCGAGCATTGCAATTTTCATTGGTGTGCCTTGCGTTCGGTTTGTTTCAACGCTCGCGCGGTTGCTTGTGTTTGGACTTCGCGCGACGCAGCGGTTTCTGGAGCACGTAAGACGCTCCGGGATCGACAATGAAACGGTGCTGCATCGCGCTTCGGCCGAGCAACATACGGAATCCCATCTGGTCGCGATCCGTCAACGTGACCTCGATCGGCCACTCCTGGCCGTCGAATTGCGCGACGGTTTCGATGACATACCGTTTTTCCCTGCCGCCGCCCGAGTTCTTGACCCACCGATAGTCGAGCGCCGGACAAGCACACTTGCGGATGCGAGTGTTGTTCTGTTGCAGCGGGTGGACCTCGAACTCGACCCAGTCCCGCCGGCTGCGGCGGAATGGGCGGATATTGAACGCATGCAGCGCCGACGTGCGGGCGCCGGTGTCCACCTTTACCTTGATACGAGCAATCTTGAGGTCCGGCAATGCGATCCATTCGCGCCAGCCGATCAAGGGTCGGTTCTCAGAGGACCGCTTCATACGGGGCGCGCGACCGAAGCGCCGATTCGCGTTGTTTCGGCGGCGATGTCGTGGCCTCGGTAGATCGGGTTCCGTTTGGTCGACAGTACACGTCCGAAGTGTGCTGCGCCAGAGGGTGAGGGTGCTTGTCGAAGCGGCCCCATCGCTGCCTAGCGGATTGCGACGGCGCGGATCGCCGCCGCTGTCGCCGCCGTGGCGCCGCCCCAGTTGGCGCTGACTTCCTGGCGGGCGAGATGTGATCGGGCATCGCTACGGGCGGCGGGGTCCAGCAGTGCCGCATCGATCGCCGCCACGAGGTCATCAGGCCGGCGGACCCGTGACGCCGCGCCGGTGTCGAGAATCCGCTCTAGGTGTTCCAGGCGGAATGTCGCGAGGTCGGCGGTCAGCGCCGTGCTGATCCAGCGACCATATTCGATCGCGACGATCGGCCGGTCGAACAACGCCGCCTCGATCATTTGTGTCGACAGCACCGATACGCTTACGTCGCAACTGGCGAACAGGTTGGTGACGAAATCGATATCCGACGGGTTTAGGGTGTAGGTGCGTTCCTGTTCCGACAGGTCGGGACGATTGATGTGAATGTGCGGGCTTGTGCCAAGCCGGTCGAGTACGTCGAACAGTTCGCGGCGCTGGCCGGCGACCGCCGGGTCGGCGGTGTCGAAGTAGGCCGGATGCACGCGCAGCACCAGCGCGGCGGGGCGCGCGAAACGGTTTTCCTTTGCCGAGGCGCCGAGCAATTGCGCCAATTCCAGGTTGCCCGCGTGCCAGGCTGGGCTGCACAGGGCGCAATAGATCATCGTGCGCGACGGATCGAGTCCGAGGTCCGAAAGGAACGCTTCGCGGGGGCGGCGGCGCGATTTGTCAAAATAGGCGTCGAAGATCGGCGCACCGGTCACTTCGACAGCGGCGCGCGGAATGTCGAGGAAACCCTCGCATTCGTTCGCCATGATGTCGCTCCACACCAGCACTCGGTCCGGTTGCGCGAGCGGGTAGCCCTTGGACGACGTCTTGTCCCAGCTTTGCACGACCGCCACGGACGGAACGCCGTGGCTTCTGGCCTCGAGGATCAGGCGCGCGTCGAGTTCGAGGCCGACGCTGCATACGACCAGGGCCTTCGGGCGCCAGCGCGCGAATACCGGCGCGTGCAACCGGCCGCGAAGGACCAGGGCCGCCAGCCGTTGCAGACCCCGGCGAACCGGCCGCGCGCGGCAGGCGAGCCAAGCCAAGGCGAGGATCGCCTCGCGCGCGACACGTCCCCCGAAGCTCCGGGCGCTCTGACGGTAGGTGGCGGTGTGCAGCAGCCGGGTCCAGTTCTCGTGGCCCGCTGGACGACCGAAAGTAAGGCGCAGGGTTTCGCGCAGCAGCGATTCGAGCTTGCGCCGGATCGGCGCGGTGGTGCGCGCGCCGGATTCGTACTTGCTGGAGCCGTAAAGCAGTGGTTCCAGCGATACCTCCGGCAGGGAGGCGCGGAGAGCCGGAAGAAGCTCGGGCGGCGCCAACAGTACGACCCGCGTATCGCGGCAAAGCTGCTCGACGAGGCCGGTATTCAGCATCAGCCGCATGTCGAGGGCGCGAAACAGGACGATCAGCACGACCGGCGGCGCGCCGGAACCGTCGCGGGTTGGGGTGAGGGTCAAGGCAATGACAAGAGGTTGCTGGTCTCGGGGGCGGGCGTCGGCGATGCGTCGGGTACGCTTTGCGGCAACTGTATACCCCCGGGACGGCCGGATTGTCGCGCCGCAAGGGGCCGTGCGTGGTAAACTGCGGAGATGGCCAGGGCATGCACCCTTGCGGTTGCCGCATGGATGGCGGCGACCCCGGCGGCCGCGCAGGAAATGCGGGTGGACCTGGAGCTCGTATTGGCGGTGGACGTCTCGCAAAGCGTCGACCAGTACGAGGGCTATCTGCAGCGAATGGGATACGTCCGCGGCCTTGTGGATCCGCGCGTCGTCGATACCATTCAGAACGGCGTGCTCGGCCGAATCGCGGTGACGTTCGTGGAGTGGGCGGGGCCAGAGCTTTGGCGCACCGTGGTCGATTGGCGGGTGATCGATTCCGGGGCCAGTGCGGCCGCGTTCGCCGACGCGCTGGGGCAGACCGGCATCGCACGCGGCATCGGAACCTCGATCACCAGCGTGTTGCACCATGTAATCACGTTGTTCGAGGACAATGGGTTCGACGGCGACAGGCGCGTGATCGATGTTTCCGGTGACGGCCCCAACAGCTCCGGCGGAATCGTCACCTATGCCCGCGACGCCGTTGTGGCGGCGGGTATCACGATCAATGGGTTGCCGATCAACAACTATGACGGAGGAAACTTCACCCTGCCGGACCTGGATGTGTATTACCGCGAATGCGTCGTCGGCGGGCCGGGCGCGTTTGTGGTGGCGGCGGACGGATTCGAGGCGTTCGCCGATGCGATTGTGCGGAAGTTCATCCTGGAGATCGCCGACATTCGGCGGCCGCAGCCTCAGGAGTGGGGTCGCGTCGTCCCCGTCCAGGCGGGTCCGGTACCTGGATTCAACACACCGTCGCCGAAGTACGCGCCGGCCTGCGATATCGGCGAGCGCATGCGGCTTCGGGACCGTTCGCCGCCACCGCCGCCGGCGCCGTGAATACCTCGCGAGCCCTTGATTTGCCCCGCAACCAACCCGGAATGTAGGATTGCGCCGTCCGGAGTTCCGCGCCGGGCGGCAGAAATCCTGAATTGGAGCGCGACCAAATTGCCAGCTGGTCAAGCACAGCGACGGGCGCCGACCACGCCCGACCGCTCGGCGATCATGACCCGGTACCTTAAGGTGCGGGAGACGACCGAGAAGCTTGCGGCGCCGCTGCTTGCCGAGGACCAGGTGGTGCAAAGCATGCCGGACACCAGCCCGACGAAATGGCATCGCGCGCATACCACCTGGTTCTTCGAGACGTTCATTCTGGAGCGGTTTGCGTCGGGATGGCAGCCCACGCGCCCCGAGTACCGGTTCCTGTTCAACTCGTACTACGAGGCGGTGGGGCCGCGCCATGCGCGTCCCGAGCGGGGGATGCTGTCGCGGCCGTCTTGCGCCGAGGTGGCGGCGTATCGACGCGCCGTGGATGAGGCGTTGGTCGATTGGGCCGAGGCGATTGACGACGATACCTGGGCCGTGGCGGAGCCGTTGATCGTTTTGGGCCTGCACCACGAACAGCAGCACCAGGAACTGTTGCTGACCGACATCAAGCACGTTCTGTTTCAGAATCCGATGGCGCCGGCGTACGCCGAGGATCTGCCGCCGCCGCGCCGGGCGCGGTCGCCCGAGGTTCGATGGATCGGCTTTGACGGGGGGCTGGTGGAGATCGGGCACGCCGGGCCCGGATTTGCATTCGACTGCGAGGGTCCGCGCCACCCGGCATATGTCGCGCCATTTCGGCTTGCGTCGCGTCCGGTGACCAATCGCGAGTTTCTGGCCTTCATCGACGACGGCGGTTACGAGGGTTCGCGGCACTGGTTGTCGTTCGGCATCGCCGCGGTGCGCGAGCGCGGATGGCGGGCGCCGCTGTATTGGGTCGGCGGCGACAGCGACTGGCGCGAATTCACGTTGGGCGGGCTGCGGGAAGTTGATCCGGATGCGCCGGTCAGTCACGTCAGCTTTTACGAGGCCGACGCGTATGCGCGCTGGGCAGGAAAGCGGCTGCCATCGGAGGCGGAGTGGGAAGTCGCCGCCGCGCCCCTGGCAATCGACGGCAATCTGGCCGAACGGGGGTGGCTGCACCCCGCGGCAGCGGAGGCTGCGGACGCCGGGCCGGCGCAGATGTATGGCGATGTCTGGGAGTGGACCCGCAGCGCCTTTGGGCCGTATCCCGGATTTCAGGCGGCGGCCGGTGCGGTCGGCGAATACAACGGCAAGTTCATGTCCGGGCAGATGGTGCTGCGCGGCGGATCGTGCGTCACCCCGCCCGGCCACATGCGCCCGACCTATCGCAATTTTTTTCAACCTACGGACCGCTGGCAGTTTTCCGGCATCCGACTGGCGGAAGACGTCTAGGCATGTCGAAAGTCGCAAGGATGTCGAGATCGAACGTCGTCGGGTCGGTGCGCGACTTGTCCCCCGGCATCGAGACATTCCGGACGGACGTCCTGGACGGACTGTCACGGCCGCAAAAATCGATCCCGAGCAAATACTTTTATGACGCAACCGGATCGCAACTGTTTCAGGATATCACCGAACTTGACGAATATTATCCGACCCGGACGGAGCTGGACTTGCTGACGGCTGCCGCGGCGGAGCTGGCGAACCTGTTTGGTCCCGGCGCCCGGCTGATCGAATTCGGCGCCGGGTCATTGCAGAAAATCCGGGTGCTACTGAAGGCGATGCTGTCGCCCGAGGCGTTCGTGCCGATCGATATTTCCAAGGAACATCTGGTCGAATCGGCGATGGCGCTGGAACGGGAATTCCCGGATATCGAGATCAGGCCGGTGGTCGCGGACTTTACCACCGACCTGGAACCGAAGCTGTTGGGCGGGGCGGCGGGGCAAAAGAGAATCGCGTTTTTTCCCGGCTCGACGATCGGAAACTTTTCCCCGGCGGAGGCGGAGGCGTTCATCGGCCGGGTGGCGCGCCTGGTCGGTCCGGGCGGCGGCTTTCTGGTTGGCGTCGATCTGAAGAAGGATGGCGAGGTGCTGCGCGATGCCTATAACGACGCCCAGGGCGTTACCGCCGCGTTCAACCGGAACCTGTTGGTGCGGATCAATCGCGAGCTGGGCGGCGATTTCGAACCGGAGCAGTTTCGCCATCACGCCCTGTACAACGAGGACGAGGGTCGGGTGGAAATGCATCTGGTGAGCAGTCGGCCGCAGACCGTCGAACTCGGCAACACGGTTATC
>JAQBXG010000223.1 GCA_027625125.1 Pseudomonadota bacterium | reverse complement strand
CCTGCCATCAGCCGTGATGCACTTTTACTCCGGCGCACCGATGCATTTTTACTCCGGCGTTGACACCAGCGCTTCGTACCACTAGCCGGTTTGTTGATGGATCAAATATCCAAGCACTTGAATACGTTATGCCCATACAACCGTAGGCATTGCCGGCTTCAGGTGTTTGGTTTGATCCACTAGACGCTCACTCGCATTTGACCGGACGTGCGCCGAATTCCCGCCGCCCGCAATTGGCGTCGACCGTCGTTCATGATACCCATCGGGCCGTCGTCGACACGCCTTGAACGAACGGAGTTGCCTTGATCCGCGGGATTGCCGCTGCCGCCGCTTTCGCAACGCTCGCCGTCACCGGCGGCGCGATGGCCCAGCAGGAGATTCGCGACTGCGAGGGTTGCCCGCAAATGATCGCGGTACCCGCCGGCAGCCTTGCGCGCAGCGACCGCAACGGCGGCGACAATTTCACCGTGACCGTCAAGGCATTCGCGATCGCCAGGTTCGAGGTGACGGTTGCCGAATTCCGCCGCTTCGTCGACGCCGCGGGATACGCGCCGGCCGCGGGGTGCCAGTTGTTTTCGACCGTCGGCGGTCGCGACGATCCGGCCGCCGGCTGGCTTGCGCCTGGATACACCGTGACCGACACCCGCCCCGCCACCTGCCTCAGCGTCGAGGACGCCGAGGCCTACGCCGCCTGGCTCAGCGCCGAAACCGGCGCGACCTATCGCCTCCCCAGCGAAGCCGAATGGGAGTACGCCGCCCGCGCCGGCCGCCCCAATTCCAGCCAGTGGTACGCCACCGGCTTCCTCCGCGCCGGCGACGCGAACTGCGCGACGTGTTTCGGCGGCGAGGTGATGGGCCGCGAAGACCAACTGTCGCCGTTCGACGTGACAACGGCCGAAAACCCGTTCGGCATCGCCGGCATGTTGGGCAATGTCGCCGAGTGGACCGCCGACTGCCTGGGAGAGACATTCGCCGACGCCCCGGCCGACGGCGCCCCGCGCACCGACGGCGACTGCGGCATGCGCGCGGCGCGCGGCGGCGCATTTCACAACGAGTGGCAGCAGTTGGCCGGATTCCGCGTGCCCCATGGCGCCGCAACGCACCGCAACGACGTCGGTTTCCGCCTCGTTCGCGAGCTTTAGGCCCCCCTCCTCGGCGCCCGGTTCACGGTGGCGTGACCGCGACGGTCGGTCTATGTTCGCCGCCGGGCCGCCTTGTGGCCGACCGGTTTTGACGCAGTATTGGAACGGAAAACGAAATGGGCGGACGGCGGATTCTGGGCTGGATTGTTCTGCTGGGTGTCGTGTTGGCGGTGGGCGCGTTCGCCTGGGCCGGCCGCTACGGCGAATTGGAGGCGATCGCGCCGCCGGACCAGAACTCGTTTGACCGCCAGCTCGTCGAGCGCGGGCGGGAACTGACCGCGATCGGCGACTGCGAGGTTTGCCATACCGGACTGGCGGGAATTCCGTTTGCCGGCGGCCTGGCGCTGCCGACCCCGTTCGGCACCATCTACACGACCAACATCACGCCCGATCCCGATGCCGGCATCGGCGCATGGTCCGAAGAAGCGTTCCGCCGCGCGATGCACGAAGGCGTCGACCGCGAAGGCCGCTATCTGTACCCGGCGTTTCCGTACGACCGCTTCACGCTGACCACCGACGAGGATATCGCCGCGATCTATGCCTACATCATGAGCGATGTTCCGGCGTCGGACCTGGTTCCGCCGGAGAACGAACTCGGCTTCCCGTTCAACATCCGCCTGTCGCTGGCGGGGTGGAATCTGCTATTCCTGAAGAATGAGCGGTTCCAGCCCGACCCGAACCAGGACGAGGAATGGAATCGCGGCGCCTATCTGGTCGAGGGTCTGGGCCACTGCGGCTCGTGCCACTCGCCGCGCAACCTGATGGGCGCCGAGGTGAACCATTACGACGGCGGATTCGCCGAAGGCTGGCTGGCGCCGGCGCTGAACGAGAATTCTACGGCGCCGATTCGATGGTCGCGCGATGCGCTGGTGAATTACCTGTACGACGGGTGGGATCGCGACCACGGCGTCACGGCGGGGCCGATGACGCCGATCGTCAATCACCTGTATGACCGCTCCGAGGACAACGTGTATCCGATGGCCGCCTATGTCGCGTGGCTCGGCGGCACGCCGGTGCCGACGTCCGACGAGGCGCGTGAGGCGGCGGCCGACCGGATCGCCTTCGCCAACGAAGTCGAGTGGGACGAGGCGAACCCGCCGGAGCCGGCCGACGAAGACCTTGCCCGCGGCGCGGTCGTCTATCGCGATCTCTGCGCCAAGTGCCACAAACAGGGCGCCGATATCGTGCCGCTGGCTCTGACCAGCACCGTCAACTTTCCCGACCCGGCCAACATCCTGCGAGTCGTCCGCGACGGCGTCCGCCCGCCGCGGGGGGCGATGAACCGCTCGATGCCGGCATTTGGCCCCTCGCTGACCGACGAAAACCTCGTCGACGTGTTGCGATTCCTTCGCGACCGCTACACCGACAAGCCCGCTTGGACAGACCTGGACAAGGCCGTGGCCGAGGCCCGCGCCGAACTCCACTAGGCCCGCTCCGGGCGCCCGCGAACGCAGCGAGCGCCCGGCAGCGCCGGCCACCGATCACACGGATTTGCTTGCCGCGGCGAACTCGCGACCAAC
>JAQBXG010000009.1 GCA_027625125.1 Pseudomonadota bacterium | reverse complement strand
CGATCCGAAATGCGGAAACGGCCGCAGGAGGCATGGCGACTGTCTTCGGACCGGTCGCCTCTGGTCGGGGAGAGAGGATTTGAACCTCCGGCCCCCACGTCCCGAACGTGGTGCTCTACCTGGCTGAGCTACTCCCCGAAGACCCGGCGGTTATACCGGGTTGCGGTTCCGCGCTGCAAGGAAGCGTGCGCGGTCAGTGCCCCCGCTCGATGCAAAAATCGATGACCGAGAGCAGGGCGGCCTTTTCCGGCCCGGGCGGGAAAATCGCCAACGCATCCCTGGCGATCGCGCCGTAGTGGCGGGCGCGCGCAAGGGTGTCGGCCAGCGTGCCATGACGCTCCAGCAGGTCCCGGGCATGTTCGAGGTCGCCGTCCCGCTGGTCGCCGTCAACGAGGCTGCGGCGCCAAAAAGCGCGCTCCGTGTCGTTGCCGCGTCGAAACGCAAGCACGACCGGCAACGTGATCTTGCCGTCGCGGAAGTCGTCGCCGATGGTCTTGCCGAGGTTGGATTCCCGCGCGGTGAAATCGAGGACATCGTCCACAAGCTGGAAGGCGACGCCGAGGTTGCGGCCGTAGCTTTGCAGCCCGTCTTCTTCCGCCTGGGGTCGCTCGGCGAGGACCGCGCCGATCCGCGCCGCCGCCGCGAACAACGCCGCCGTTTTTGACAGCACGACATCGAGGTATGCGTCCTCGGTCGTGCCGGTGTTGTTCGAGGTGAGGAGTTGCAGGACTTCGCCTTCGGCGATCACCGCCGAGGCATCGGCAAGAATCGCCAGAATCTTCATCGACTCCGCTTCGAGCATCAGTTGAAACGAGCGCGAGAACAGGAAATCGCCAACCAGAACGCTGGGCTGGTTTCCCCATATGGCGTTGGCGGTGGCGTTGCCGCGGCGCAACTGGCTGCCGTCGACGACATCGTCGTGCAGAAGCGTGGCGGTATGGATGAATTCGACACAGGTCGCGAGCAGAACGTGGTGTTCGCCCTGGTATCCGCACATGCGCGCCGCGGCGAGGGTCAGCATCGGCCGGATGCGCTTGCCGCCACTTTCGATCAGATGACCGGCGAGTTCCGGAATCAGATCAACCCGGCTCGACAGGCGGCGAAGGATCGTCTCGTTGACCAGCGCGAGGTCGTCGGCGACCAGATTCTGAAGGGGATGCAGAGTGGGCGGCGCCGCCCGGTCCTGCCTGGCCCCGAGCGGTACGACGACCACAATCGACCCTGCCGTTTACAACGAACACAATGCCGGTCGAGGATAGGGGGCGCAATCGCGGACGGTCAAGGAGGAGTAGCGGTGACCGAGTTGCTGCGAACCAACGATCTGGTCCTTTTGTCGTGGTTGCAGGCGCTTTTGTCCGACGCAGGTATTCAAACCGTCCTGCTGGACAGCCATACCGCCCTGGCCGAGGGAAGCCTTGGCGTGTTGCCTCGGCGGCTGATGGTCGACGACGACGACGCGGTGCGGGCGCGCCGGATCGCCAGGGAGGCCGAGATATCCCTGCCGGACCCGCATTCGCGCTGAATTCGGGGCGCGGCCGTTGCGGCCCGGATGCGCTGGCCGTATTCTCGACCGATGCGACGGATATTCTCAGGTTTGCGGCGGTTCCTGCCGATTCCCGGCCTGCGCAACCGCGCGCCGCTGGTTGCGGTTCTGCGCCTGGCCGGGCCGATCGGCATGGCCGGGGCGCCGGCGCGGTCGAGCATGTCGCTGTCGGCGCTGGCGCGGGACCTTGAATCCGCGTTTACGTTGTGGGGCGTGCGGGCGGTGGCGCTGGTGGTGAATTCACCGGGCGGCTCGCCGGTGCAATCCAACCTGATCTATGGCCGCATCCGTGCGCTGGCTGCCGAGCATGAAGTTCCGGTCTTTGCCTTTACCGAGGATGTCGCGGCGTCCGGCGGGTACTGGCTTGCCTGCGCGGGCGACGAAATCTATGCCGATCCGAATTCGATCGTTGGATCGATCGGTGTAATTTCAGCCGGATTTGGATTCCCCGAATTGCTGAAGAAGATCGGCGTCGAACGGCGTGTCCATGCCTCGGGCGAATACAAGGGCATGCTCGACGCGTTCGGGCCCGAAAAAGAGAGCGAGATCCGACGGCTCAAGGCCATCCAGAAGAACATTCACGACAGCTTCAAGGAGCTGGTGCGCGAACGGCGCGGGGACAGACTGAAGGGGACCGACCGCAAACTGTTCAGCGGCGAGTTCTGGACCGGGGCGCAGGCGCTTGAATTGGGTCTGGTCGACGGGGTGGGCGACGTGCGCAGCGTGATGCGGGCGCGATTCGGCGACGATGTGGACCTGCGCCTGGTCGGTCGCCGTGTGCGGCGGTTCGGCATTTCGCTCCGGAGCGACCTGCGCGGCGACGGTGCGTTGAACGGGCTTGCCGATTGGCCGGAGCGGCTGCTGGCGGCGGCGGAAGCCCGAACCATGTGGTCGCGGTTCGGGCTGTAGGATTTCGGGGCGTTCGCCCCTTTACAAACGGCGCACGAATGTTCGGGTTCAGCTTCGCAAAACTGTTGTTAACCGCGGTCGTGGTGCTGGCCGTTTGGTACGGCTTCAAGCTGATGTCGAAGGAGGGCGAAAGCCCGGCCGTGGGCGATTCGAAGAAGAAAACCGACGCGAACATCCGGAGCGACGCCGAGGACCTTGTCGAATGTGCGGTCTGTGGCGCCTATGTCGCGCCGGCGACCGCGAAGGCCTGCGGGCGCGAAGGATGCCCGTACGCGGCATGAACGCCGATGGGGCCCAGGCAGTCACCGATACGCCGGCCCCCAGCTTTCAGGAACTGATTCTGACGCTTCAGCACTTTTGGGCGGCGAACGGCTGCGTTCTGATGCAGCCTTACGATTCCGAAATGGGCGCGGCGACCTTTCATCCGGCAACGCTGTTGCGCGCGTTGAACCCGGAGCCGTGGTCAGCGGCGTTTGTGCAGCCCTGCCGGCGGCCTACGGACGGCAGATACGGCGAAAACCCGAACCGGCTTCAGCACTATTACCAGTTCCAGGTCATTCTGAAGCCCTCGCCGCCGGAGATACAGGAACTGTACCTGGCCAGTCTTGCGAAACTTGGTATCGATTTCGGCCTGCACGATATCCGCTTTGTCGAGGACGACTGGGAAAGCCCCACGCTGGGCGCCTGGGGGTTGGGCTGGGAAGTGTGGTGCGACGGGATGGAGGTGTCGCAGTTCACATATTTTCAGCAAGTCGGCGGCATCGATTGCGCGCCGGTATCCGGCGAGATCACCTATGGCCTGGAACGCCTGGCGATGTTCGTGCAGGGACGCGACAACGTCTATGACCTGGACTGGAACGGCGCCGGGGTTTCGTACGGTGACGTCTATCTGCGCAATGAGCGCGAATTTTCGGCTTACAATTTTGAACAGGCGGATGTCGACGTGCTGCGCCGCCATTTCGCCGACGCGGAAGCCGCCTGCACGCATCTTCTTTCTCGCGGACTGGTTTTGCCCGCCTATGACCAGTGCATCAAGGCAAGTCACGCCTTCAATCTGCTGGATGCGCGCCGCGTGATCTCGGTGACGGAGCGGGCGGCGAATATCGGGCGGGTGCGGTCGTTGGCGAAATCCTGTTGCGAAGCCTGGATCGGCGATTCCGCCGCGTGATCTGTGCCTGAACTTCTGCTTGAGATTCTGTCGGAGGAAATCCCCGCCCGCATGCAGGTGCAGGCCGCGGACGACTTGCGCGAGGCGCTGCTTGCGGAGCTAACGCAACTGCTGTTTGAGGCGCCGGTCGCCGACGACAGCGTCGAGACCCACATCACGCCGCGACGGCTGGTCGGGGTCGCGGCCGGGCTGCCGGCGCAGATTCCGGCGCTAAAAACGGTCAAGCGCGGACCCAAGGTCGGCGCGCCGGAGCGGGCCGTGGAAGGGTTTGCGCGATCGATGGGATGTTCGCCGGATGCGTTGCATTCGCGCGACGCCGACGGTGGCACATATTATTTTGCCGAGATCACGACACCGGCGCAGGCGACGGCGGAACGGCTGGCGGAGATCGTGCAGAGCATTATTTCGGCGTTTTCGTGGCCGAAATCGATGCGTTGGAACAACGGTGCGGCAACATGGGTGCGGCCGGTCCACGCGATCCTGTGCGTATTCGACGGCAAGGCGGTGCCCGGCGCGGTCGGGTTTGCGTCGACCGACGGCGGCCCGCAACTGTCGGTGCCGATGGGCAACGCCACGGTCGGTCACCGATTTCTGGCCCCGGCGAAGTTCGAAGTTGCGGGATTTGCCGACTACGAAGCGGGACTGCGGTCGGCAAAGGTAATCCTGCGGCGGGAATCGCGGCGGCACGAGATCGAGACGCGGGCCGACGCGTTGGCCGCCGCTGCCGGACTGAAGGTTCGGCGCGATCCGGGGTTGCTTGCGGAGGTCACGGGGCTGGTCGAGTGGCCGGTGCCGCTGATGGGCACGATCGATCCCGAGTATCTGCAATTGCCGCCGGAAGTTCTGGTGACGGCGATGCGGTCCCACCAGAAGTACTTTGCCACCGAGGGCCCGGAGGGCAAGCTTGCTGATAGGTTTATTGTCGTCGCCGGAACCGATGCCCGTGACGGCGGCGACGCGATCATCGCCGGGAACGAGCGGGTGCTACGCGCCCGCCTTGCGGACGCGAAGTTCTTTTGGGACCAGGACCGCAAGGTGCCGCTTTCGGCGCGTGCGCCGGCGCTGAAGGGCATCGTGTTCCACGCCAGGCTCGGCTCTCTGGACGAAAAGACCGATCGCACACAGGCCCTGGCCGTTGCGCTTTGCCGGTGGATTCCCGCCGCCAACCGCGACAGGGTCCGGTCGGCCGCGCGGCTGGCGAAGGCGGACCTGACGACCGGCATGGTCGGCGAGTTTCCGGAATTGCAGGGTGTAATGGGCGGCTATTATGCCCGCGCCGACGGCGAGGCCGACGAAGTGGCGGTTGCCATCGCCGAACACCATGCGCCGAAAGGTCCGGGCGACCGTTGCCCATCGGCGCCGGTGTCGGTCGCCGTCGCCCTTGCCGACAAGATCGATACGCTGGTGCAGTTTTGGACCGTCGGCGAGCGGCCGACCGGATCGAAGGATCCGTTTGCGTTGCGCCGCGCCGCCCTTGGCGCGATCCGGCTGGTACTGGAAAACGGAGTGCGGTTGCCGTTGTTGAAGGCATTCGCGGCGGCGGGCGCAAACGACGAAATCGCACGGAGCCTGCTGGATTTCTTTGCCGACCGGTTGAAGGTGCACTTGCGCGAACGCGGGGTGCGGCATGATCTGGTGGCGGCCGGATTCTTCCTTTCCGCCGAAGACGACCTTGTACGTTTGCTGGCGCGGGTGGAGGCGTTGGCGGCATTTCTGGACAGCGACGACGGCGCTGATCTTCTTCTGGCCTATCGGCGGGCGGCGAATATCGTTCGCATCGAGGAAAAAAAAGACGGCGTTCGGTACCGCGAGACCTGGGATGCATCGATACCGGCTGAAGCAGCCGAATCGCAATTGGCTTCGGCGCTGGACGAAGCCCGCCGCGAGTTGCAGCCATGTCTGGACGACGAGCGGTTCGGCGATGCGATGCGGGTGCTGGCGAGTCTGCGCCGGCCGCTGGACCAGTTCTTCGACGGCGTTATCGTCAATGCCGAGGCGAACGAGTTGCGGGTCAACCGATTGCGCCTGTTGTCGCAGGTCACGGCGACGCTGGAGCTTGTCGCCGGTTTTTCCGAAATCGAGGGGTAAGAGCCAACCGCGATGATTCGCTGGTCGCGCCGATTCTCCGGCAACGCCCGGGCGGGACTGATTCCGCCGGCGATGCTGGTCGGCGCGAAGGGGCTGGGGCTTATCGAGATGACCGCGCTCGGTTTGCCCGTGCCGCCGGGGTTCATTCTGACGACTGACGTATGCCGGGAGTACTTCGGCAACAACCGGCGACTGCCGTCCGGGCTGGAAGCGGAGGTGGTCCGCGAGATGCAGTGGCTGGAGTCGGAAACCGGCAAGGTATTTGGCGGCACGGGAACACCGCTTCTGGTTTCCGTGCGTTCGGGCGCGCCAAGTTCAATGCCGGGAATGCTCGACACGGTGTTGAACCTGGGCATGAACGAACAGACGGCCCGCAGACTGGCCGCCGCCGGGACCGGTGAGTCACTGGCCTGGGATTCGTACTGCCGGTTCATCCGCATGTACGGTGAGGTCGTGCTTGGGCTGGACGCCGTCGATGCGCCGACGGATGCAGTGGCTGGACCAGAAGCGGCCGCTGCCCTGATCGAGGTGGTCAACCGCGATTCGGAGACGCCGTTTCCGACCGATCCCTGGGGGCAGTTGTGGGGCGCAGTTCTGGCGGTGCTGGATTCGTGGCGGAGCCGCCGCGCAACGACCTATCGCCGATTGCATGACATACCCGATGCGGAGGGGACGGCCGTGACGGTGCAGGCGATGGTATTCGGCAACGCGGGCGCCGAATCTGCCACCGGGGTCGCGTTCTCGCGGGATCCGTCGACCGGTGATCCGGCGCCGTTCGGCGAATACATTCGCGACGCCCAGGGAGATGACGTCGTGTCCGGGATTCGGACGCCGGCGCCGTTGCGCGGCGGCCCGGAGTCCCTGGAGCAGGTCATGCCTGAATCCTATGCCGAGTTGTGCGCCGCCTTTCGCCTGCTCGAACGCCATACCGGCGCGATGCAGGATGTGGAGTTCACAATCGAACGGGGCAAGCTTTGGCTGTTGCAGACTCGCACCGGCGTGACCAGCACCGAGGCGGGCCTCAGGATCGCAGTCGATATGCAGGCCGAGGGGTTGCTGAGTCGAGAGCAGGCCCTGCTGCGGCTGAATCCGGCGTCGCTGGGACGTGTGTTGCATCCGAGTGTTCGCGCGGACCTGCCGCGCACGATTCTGACCCGGGGGTTGCCCGCATCGCCCGGCGCGGCGTCGGGGTTGGTGGCGCTGTCGTCGGACGAGGCCGAGGCGTTGGCGGCGGACGGCAAGCCGGCGGTGCTGGTGCTGTCCGAAACCCATCCGCGGGACGTGCACGGGGTTCATGCCGCCGCCGCCGTGCTGACGGCCAGAGGCGGTGCGACCAGCCATGCGGCGCTGGTGGCGCGCGGCGCCGGTCGCCCCTGTGTGGTCGGCGCCGGCGACATTGTCGTGGATGTCGCCGGCGGGAGCTTCCGCGTCGGCAACGTGCTGGTCAAGCGTGGGGATGTGGTGACGATCGACGGCAGCAGTGGCGAAGTTTCGGCCGGCGCCCTGGAGCTGGAACAGCCGCAATTGAGCCGGTCGTTCGCCACCGTGCTCGAGTGGGCTGACGACATCCGCCGCCTGGGCGTGCGGGCCAATACCGCCTCGCCGGGTGACGTGGACACGGCGCGGCTTCTGGGCGCCGAGGCGATCGGATTGTTTCGCACCGAATATTCGTTCCTGGGGCCGGAGTCGCTGGCGGAGATTCAGTCGATGCTGCTTGCGACGGACGATGGACGCCGCCGTCGCGCACTTGTCGCGCTGGAGCCGCTGCAACGTGCTGCCTATCGCGATCTGTTTACCCGCGCGAAGGGGTTGCCGGTAACGATCCGGCTTTTGGATCTGGCTTTGTCGGAGTTTCTGCCGAAGACCGCAGACGAGATCGCCGCAGCGGCGGAGGCGGCGGGCATCAGTGCGCAGGAGGCGGCTGCGCGCGTCGCGGCCCGTTCGGAAGCGAACCCGGCATTGGGGCACCGCGGCTGTCGATTGGCGATCTCGCAGCCGGACTTGTATGCGGTGCAGGTGCGCGCGATCCTCGCGGAGGCGCATGCGGCCGACTCCGCGCCGCAGATACTGGTGCCGATGGTTGCTTCGGCGCGGGAGTTTGAGGCCGTGCGCACTGCGGTAGCTGATACCGCGGAATCGTTGCGAGACGAAACCGGCGCGGCGGCGCGGTATTCAGTTGGTGCGTCAATCGAGCTGCCGCGCGCAGTAATGCAGGCGGCGAGAATCGCGGATACCGCCGATTTTTTCAGCATCGGCACCAACAATCTTACCCAGACATCGTTTGGAGTCAGCCGCGATGACGCTGCGGCGTTCCTGGAACGGTATCGTGCGGCAGAACATTTTGCCGGTGATCCGTTCAGTACGCTGGATATCGACGGCGTCGGCGCGCTGTTGGAAATCGCGGTGGAGCGCGGCCGGTCGACCAAACCGAATCTTGAAATCGGCGTGTGCGGCGAGCACGGTGGAGATCCCGAATCGATAAGGTTTTTCAATAGCGTCGGTTTGGACTATGTTTCGTGTTCGCCATACCGGGTGCCGGCGGCGAGATTGGCCGCTGCCCAGGCGACGCTGAAAGGACGGTAGTTGCGGGACGAGACCCGGACAACGTTGACGCTGGAAGTCGGTGAGTCCGAGGTCGCGTACCAATTGGTTCGCAGCCCGCGACGCAAACGCACGATCGCTTTCGCCGTTGATACCGGGCCGATGCTTGTCGTTCGTGCGCCCGCGCGAACCCCCGCCCGCGAAATCGAAGAGATGATGGTCCGGCATATGGGCTGGATTCTCCGGCACTTGGCCGATATGCGCACGCTGGATGCATCGCGGCCGACGCGCGATTATGTCACCGGCGAAGAGATTCCATATTTGGGCGATCCCATGCCGCTGCATGTGGTGCCGGTGCTGGGTATGGATGCGGAATGCCGA
Source organism: Pseudomonadota bacterium (assembly GCA_027625125.1). Lineage (GTDB taxonomy): Bacteria > Pseudomonadota > Alphaproteobacteria > UBA2966 > CAIVPW01 > JAQBXG01. The sequence goes on along the minus strand of JAQBXG010000009.1, from coordinate 8,687 downwards.
CGTCGCAATGACCACTTTGAGCTTCGACTGCCGATCGCCGCTAGTGACGAGCGGGCGCGACAGCTCGGCGAGGAGGCGGTCGCCGACTGGTTCCGGAATCACGCGGACCAAAAGTTCGCCGAGCGGGTGGATGTCTGGAAGCGCAAGTTGAACGTGGAACCGGGGCGGGTGATTGTGACAGACCCGAAGACCCGCTGGGGCAGTTGTGACGCCAAGAACAACATTCGACTAAGCTGGCGTATCCTTTTTGCGCCTCTGGAGATTGTCGATTACATCGTCGCCCACGAACTTTGCCACGTGGTGCATCGAAACCACGGCCCGCGGTTCTGGCGCAAGCTGGAAAAAGTAATGCCGGACTGTCTGGAACGGCGCGACAGGCTACGCGAGATTGGCCACAGCCTGACTTTGTAGTTCGCCGTGGCGGAAGCAGTCGACGACATGATCGTTGACCATTCCGGTCGCCTGCATGAACGCATAGCAGATGGTTGGCCCGCAGAAGCGAAAGCCGCGCTCCTTTAGCGCCTTGCTCATCAACTTGCTTTCGCGCGTCTCGGCAGGAATATCCTCCATCCGTTTCCAATGGTTGCGGATCGTGCTACCGCCGGTGAACTGCCAGAGGAACGAATCGAAGGCCTCACCGCCCTCGCGGAGGTCAAGGAACGCTTTCGCGCTGCCGATCGCCGCTTCGATCTTGGCGCGGTTGCGTACGATGCCGGCGTCGGACATCAGTGCGTCGACCTTTGCGGAATCGTAGCGGGCGACATGTTCCGGATCGAAACCGTTGAACGTGGCGCGGAAGTTCTCGCGCTTTCGCAAGATGGTGATCCAACTGAGGCCGGCCTGAAATCCGTCAAGGATCAGTTTGCCAAAGAGTGCGCGGTCGTCGTGTTCCGGTACGCCCCATTCGGTATCGTGATAGTCGAGGTAGAGCGGGTCCTGGCCGGGCCAAGGGCAACGGGTCGTCATTGGGAAGTGGCGGCGGGGTCCGCCGTGGCCATCCATTCCGGGCGAATGGGTACCAGCATGGCGTTGCCGGCGGTCAGTCGCGCGCCGCTTCGCGTTGATTCGTCGACTAGCGCAAGACGCAACATGGCAAGCGCCCGGTCGCCGCTGCCGGAACGCACTTCACCGGCAATTCGTTCGTCGAGGAGGACTTGCGCGCCGGCCGGTGGCAACGGTCCGTCGACGGCAACCGGAAACAATCGATTTCGCAGCGTGGCGCGATAGTGCGTGCGCGCGGTGAGCTCCTGTCCGATATAGCAGCCCTTGCGGTAGTCGATCGCGTGCAATTGGTCGAGACTTGCTTCGAGCGGAAATGTTCGCTCGATTTCAAGGTCACGGCTGCCGTCCGGGACGCCGAGGTTGAGCCGCAACAGTTCGTAGTCGTCACGATCCCCGTGGCGCGCCAGCGGCAGATCGAGCGAACGCCCCACCGGCAGGATTGCGCGCACCCCGAGGTCGGAAAGGCGCGGATCGACAAAGACGGCGCCATTGGCTTCGGTGCGCGCGGCGCCCGGCGCCGGCTCGAGATTGAGCGTCGCGGCATCGTCGGGTCCGAACGCCACATGGACCGCGAAGCGATCCGACAGATCGTTGATAGCGACATCGGCGCGCAAGCGGTAGAACGTCAGGCGTCGGATCAGGTCATCGACCCGGTCGCGTTCGCAATCCAGAACAAGGCCGGGCGCCGCACCTTCGGCGGCGACTTCGGCGATGAAGAAATCGTGCAGGAACTTGCCCTGGGGAGTGAGCAGCAGCGAATAGATCGCCTGGGACGATCCCACGCGGCGGACATCATTGGAAACAAGGTTTTGCAAGAATGTGCGCGCATCGCCCCCGCCAAGCCCGACCAGCCCGCGATCGGGAAGTGACAGTGTGCGGATCGCATGATTGCCGCCGTCCATACGATATCAACTAGCTCCGGCACAGGGGCAAAGCAAGGCATTGCGCCGCATCGCCCCCTTGGAAGCTGTCCCGAAGCAGCGTATAACCGCGCAGTGCGCCGGGCTTGGTGATGGGCGATTCCGGGCGGCGCATTCGGTTGCGCCGCCGGTGGCGCCGGTGATGCGCGGAAGTCGAGGTCGGGAGGCGTACGGGCAAGCGCAGGGAGCGCGGGATGCGGGTACTCTTCATTACCTCCAACCGGATCGGCGACGCGGTGCTGTCGACCGGCCTGATCAACCACCTGATTCGCCAGTACCCGGAGTTGCGTTTGACGCTGGCGTGTGGACCCGAGGCGGCGGCGCTGTTCACGGAAACGCCGAATCTGGAGCAATTGCTTCCATTCGAGAAGGAGCCGCGCTCGCGGCATTGGCGCAAGCTGTGGCGGCAGGTGCGCTGGACGCGGTGGGACCTGGTCGTTGATTTGCGGGCGTCGGCGCTGTCGTATTTCCTGTGGGCGCGGAAGCGTCGGGTCTATCGCCCGAAGGACGACGATGTGCACCGTGTCGCCCAGCTCTCACAGTTTTTCGGGCTGGAGGAACCCGCCGCGCCGGGACTTTGGTTCGGCGAGCGACAGGTGACAAAAGCAAAGGCCCTGATTCCGCAGGGCGGTCCCGTACTGGCGGTCGGGCCGACCGCCAATTGGGGCGGCAAGCAATGGGCGGCCGGAAAATTCGCCGAGGTCGTGTTGCGCCTGACGGCGGCGGGTGCGGCGCTCGACGGCGCCCGGATCGCGGTGTTCGGTGCGCAATCCGAGCGTGAGGAGGCGCTGCCGCTGGTGGAGCGCATTCCGCGCCAGCGGCGCATCGACCTGGTCGGGCGGTGCGATATTCTGACCGCCGCCGCATGCCTGCAGGAATGTTCGATGTTCATCGGCAACGATTCCGGGCTGATGCATCTTGCGGCTGCGGTCTATATCCCGACGCTGGGGTTGTTCGGTCCAAGCCGTGACGACCTGTACGCGCCATGGGGGGATCACTGTGCGGTCGTGCGGACCGCTGCCAGTTATGCGGTGTTGTCGAAGATGCCCGAGTTCCATCCGCAGCGGCATGACAGCCTGATGGATTCCCTGAGCGTCGATAGCGTCGAGGCGGCTGCGGTCGATCTGTGGCGTTCGTTCCACCCGCAGGAAATATCGTCGGCGGCTCAAGCCGGTCGCTAGGCCGTTGCGGGTATTGCAGATCATGGGCGGCGCCGCCACGGGCGGCGCCGAGACTTTTTTCGCCGATCTGGTACCGGCGCTTTCGCGGGCCGGACTCGAACAGCGGGTCGCGGTGCGGCCCCACGCGGCGCTGGTCGGCGTGTTGCGCGACGCTGGTCTGGACCCATTGACATTGCCGTTCGGCGGCCGTCTGGACTGGTCTACCCGTCCGGCCCTGGCGCGGGCGATTCGCGACTGGAAGCCGGATATCGTCCAGACCTGGATGAACCGCGCCACCCGGCATTGTCCGCGCGGTGCGTTTGTTCATGTCGGGTGGCTGGGCGGATACTATGATCCGAAATACTTTCGGGCGTGCGACCATACGGTTGCGGTGACCCCTGACATTGTCCGGTTCCTGCGCGAGGAAGGCGGCTGGCCGGCGGCGCGATCACACTATGTGCCAACGTTCGCGCCCCACGCGGACGCGAGTCCGGTTCCACGGGAATCTCTGGACACGCCGCCGGATGTGCCGCTGGTCGTGGCGCTGGGGCGGCTGCATGAAAAGAAAGCGTTCGATATTTTGCTGCAGGCGATGAAGCTGCTTCCCGGCACATGGCTTTGGCTGGCCGGCGACGGGCCGCTGTGGGCGGCGCTGCAACGGCAATCGCGGGAATTGGGGCTGGAGGACCGCGTGCGCTTCCTGGGGTGGCGGAACGACCGCGAGGCGCTGTTTTCCGCCGCGGATGTGGTTGCGATGCCGTCGCGGTACGAGCCGTTCGGCACTGTGATGACCGAGGCATGGGCGGCGCGGAAACCGCTGGTGGTCGCCGCTGCCGCCGGACCGTTGGGGCTGGTCCGCGACGGCGTCGACGGGCTGGTGGTGCCGATCGACAATTCTTCGGCGCTCGCGGATGCAATTCGCGGCGTGCTGGAGGATCCGGATGTGGCGAATTCGTTGGCAAATGCCGGACATGATGCATGGCGGGAAAGCTTCACCGAGGAGGCTGTGGTGAAGCGATATCTGGAGTTCTATCGGCAACTCGGGGAAGGCGCATGATCGCGACGTTCGATGTCGTGATCCGGGGCGGGACGTGCGTGACCCCGGGCGGCGGGGTTCGTGCGGATATCGGCATCCGGGACGGGCGCATCGCCGCGATCGGCGAGATTGGCCGGGATGCCGGCGGCGAGGTGATCGAGGCCGCCGGACTGCACGTCTTGCCCGGAGTCATCGACACCCAGGTGCATTTCCGCGAGCCGGGCGGTGAACAAAAAGAGGACCTGGAGTCCGGCACCCGCGCCGCGATTCTGGGCGGCGTGACAGCGGTGTTCGAGATGCCGAACACGGCGCCGCCGACGACTTCGGCGGCCGCGCTTGCGGACAAACTGTCACGCGCCGCCGGTCGGGCGTGGTGCAATCATGCCTTCTATGTCGGAGCGACGTCCGAGAACGCCGACGAGCTGGGAGAGCTGGAGCGCGCGGCCGGTTGCGCCGGAGTCAAGGTGTTCATGGGATCTTCCACCGGCGGGCTGCTGGTCGCGGATGACGAGACGTTGCGGCGGGTGATGCGTTCGGGCACGCGGCGGATGGCGATTCACTCCGAGGACGAAAGGCGGCTTGTGGAGCGACGCCGGATCGCCGAGGAAGCGCGCGATGTGCACGCCCACCCGGAATGGCGCGACGCGGAAACGGCGATCCGCGCCACGCGCCGGTTGCTGGCGTTGTCGGCGGAAACCGGACGCCGGGTGCATGTGCTGCATGTGACGACGGCAGACGAAATCACTCTGTTGGGCGAGCACAAGGCACTGGCGACGGTGGAGGTGACACCGCAGCATCTGACTCTGGAGGCCCCGGATTGTTACGACCGGCTGGGGACCCGCGCCCAGATGAACCCGCCGATTCGCGACGGTCGTCACCGCGCCGGACTGTGGACCGGTATCGCCAACGGCGTCGTCGACGTTGTCGGGTCCGACCATGCGCCGCACACGTTGGCGGAAAAGAGCGCCGAGTATCCGGGTACGCCTTCGGGCATGCCGGGCGTGCAGACGTTGCTGCCCATTTTGCTGGATCATTGCGCCGCGGGGCGTTTGTCGTTGCAGCGACTTGTCGACCTGACCAGCGCCGGGGCGGCGCGCATCTTTGGGCTGGTCGGAAAGGGACGGATCGCGGTGGGCTTTGACGCCGACCTGACGATCGTCGACCTGCAGGCCCGGCGGGAGATCAGCGACGGCTGGATCGCGAGCCGGTGCGGCTGGACACCGTTCGACGGCATTACGGTAACCGGATGGCCGGTGATGACAATGCTGGCGGGAACCGCGGTGATGCGCGACGACCAAGCGCTGGGCGCTCCCGCCGGTCAACCGCTCAGGTTTTTTGAAGGGCGGCGGGTCTAAGGCTCGCGACCGCGGGCGATGAAACCCGGATTGCGGAATCCGGGTTTGCCGTATTTGAGCGACTCGCCGTCGACGGTCTTGACCGAACCGCCGGCGGCGGCGAGGACCGCATGGCCGGCCGCCGTGTCCCATTCCATCGTCGGGCCGAAGCGCGGGTAGATGTCCGCCTCGCCGTCGGCAATTACACAGAACTTCAGCGAGCTGCCGGCGGACGTGAGCGACGAAACGCGCAATGTGTCGAGGTAGGCGTCGGTGGCGGCATCCCGATGCGAGCGACTGGCGACGACCACCAGTCCGTCCGGGTCGAAGGTTCGCGCCGCAATCGCGTGGGGCGGGCCGCCATCGATTTCGGCGGTGACGCTGCCGGGGGCGGCGGCAAGGTAGAGGCGCCGCCGTGCCGGCGCGTGGACGACACCGATCAGCGGCGCGCCGTTGACGACGAGGGCGATGTTTACGGTGAACTCGCCGTTGCGGCTGACGAACTCCTTGGTGCCGTCGAGGGGGTCAACGGCCCAGAAGGGTCCGGAGCCGATGTCCGGGACCTTGCCGGCAGCGAAGCTTTCCTCCGCCAGCACCGGTAGCGCCGGAGTGAGGCGGGCGAGGCGTTGCAGGATCAGGCGCTCGGCGGATTCGTCGGCGGCAGTGACCGGGGACTTGTCGGCTTTGTCGCGAACCGCGAACGCGCTGTCGTAAACGGCCAGGATCTCCTGTCCGGCGAGAATCGCGATGTCGCGGATTGCGGTGGCGAGGGATTCGAGGGGAAGGTCGTGCAAGGGTGCCACCGGCGCGTTCGGCGGAGTGGATCATCCCCGTTCTGCCGGGTCAAGCCGGCGGTGTAGGATTGCTGCCGGTGTTCGCGCCGGAGTTCAGTTGTGAGTTTGGTATGGCCCGGATTCTTGTGATCGACGATGAACGGGAGTTGCGCGGGGTGGTCGTGCGCTTTCTGGTGGCCGATGGCCACGAGGTGGTGGAGGCGGCGAACGGCAGGGAGGGTTTGCAGGCGGTGCGGAGCGAGGTTCCGAATCTCGTCATTACCGACATCCTCATGCCGGAACAGGAAGGGGTGGAGACGATCATCGAGTTGCGCCGGGAGTTTCCCGACCTGCCGATCATCGCGATGTCGGGGGGCAGTGCCGGTAGCGGCAGCTTTCTGAAGGCGGCGCTGCGGCTGGGTGCGTGGCGCACGCTGCAGAAGCCGTTTGGACGGGTGGAATTGCTGACGGCGGTGCGGGAGGCGCTGGACGAGGCAAACCCGGCTTGACTCCGGAGGGGAGTCAAAATAGAACAAAACAGGAACATTGAATCAGGTCGCAGAAACAGGCGACGACAGAACACCGGAGCGTCTGCGTGACCCAAACCGCCATGGTTGAGCAATTGCGGGCGCGAATCCGCGCAATCGAGGCCCCGCCGCGGCGCAGGCGGACGGCCTCGCTGGCGGCGGGTCTGGACGATGCCCTGCCATGGCGGGGGCTGCCGCTGGGATGCCTGCATGAGGTGATGGAAACCGCCGGCGATGCCGCCAGCGCCACCGCGTTTCTGACCGCGCTTGTGGCGCGGCTGCCTGATTCCCGCGCGCCGGTGTTGTGGTGCCGGCGGGCGGGGAGTGACCGCGAGCGCGGCGGCCTGTATGCGCCCGGGCTGCGGCGGTTGGGGCTTGCGCCACGGCGGTTGCTGCTGGCGCAGGCGAAGGACGCCGCCGGGGTGTTGTGGGCCATGGAGGAGGAGTTGCGGCAACCGGGCCTGGCCGCGGTGGTGGCGGAAGTGGCGGAGGCCGGATTTACGGCCAGCCGCCGTCTGCAATTGGCGGCCGAGGCTTCCGGGGTTACGGCGCTGTTGTTGCGTCCGCGGGAGAGCACGGCGGCGACGGCCGCGGTGATCCGCTGGGGCGTGCGGTCGCGGCCGGGAGCGCCACCCGGTACGGGACTATGGAGCGACGGGCCGCGATGGGAGGTGGAATTGGTTCACTGCCGGGGCGGAGCGCCGGGGCGCTGGACACTGGAGTGGCGGAATGCGACGGGTGATTTCACTGTGGCTGCCGACGTTCGCGACGGACCGGCTGGGCCGCAAAGAACGCAAATGGCGGGTTAGGCCGTTTGTTACCGCGCTCGCGACCCAAGGGGGACTGCGGGTCGCGGCGGTCAATTTGCGCGCCCAGGCCGCGGGCATTGTCCCCAATCTGCCGTTGGCCGATGCCCGCGCGATGGTGCCTGGGCTGGAGGTTCGCGCCGTCGAGCCGGTTGCCGATTCCCGTGCACTGACCGCCCTGGCGGAATGGTGCGGCGGGTTTACGCCGTGGACCGCGCCGGAGGCGAACGCTTCCGGCGCCGAGGGCGGCGGGGTATGGCTTGACGTTACGGGATGCAGCCATCTGTTCGGGGGCGAGGAAGCGTTGTTGAAGACTCTGGTGACGCGGATCGAGGCGTTGGGATTTTCGGCCCGGGCAGCGATTGCCGATACCCCCGGGGCGGCATGGGCGGTGGCGCGGTTCGGCGGCGACCCGGTGCGAGTGGTTTCCGTGGGCGGCGCGGCGGCGGCGCTGGCGGACTTGCCGGTGGCGGCGTTGCGGCTTTCGGTGGCGGTGGCCGAGGGGCTGGGAAGCCTGGGACTGCGCCGGATCGGCGACCTGGCCGGGGTTCCGCGCGCGCCATTGGCGGCGCGCTTCGGCGAAGGGCTGGCCAAGAGACTGGACCAGGCGCTGGGAGACAGAGGCGAGCCGATTTCGCCGTTGTTGCCGCCACCGGTGCGGCGCGAACGGCTGGAGCCGGCCGAGCCGGTAGGGCGGCTGGACGATGTGCGCGGCGGCCTCGAGGTCTTGCTGTCGCGTCTGTGCCGGCGGTTGGAACGCGACCGCGCGGGGGTGCGGCGGCTGGACCTTGCCCTGTTCCGCACCGACGGCAGCGTCGGGCGGGCGCGTATCGGCACCAGCCGTCCGGTGCGGAATGCCGAACACCTGGCGCATCTGTTCGCCGGGCGCCTGGAGGATATCGATCTGGGCGAGCGGATCGAAGTGATGACGTTGTCGGCGGAGGCCATCGAGCCGCTGGGGCCCGCGCAGTTGGCGTTGCGGAAAATTCGGCAATCGGCAGCGGAGGAAGAGGCGGCACTGGCGCCGCTGGTGGACCGCCTGGCCAATCGGCTGGGAGACGACGCCGTGACCCGCCTGGGGGTACGGGAAAGCCATGTGCCGGAACGCGCCGCGCAGGCGGTTTCCGCC